>NZ_JBYCLA010000044.1:0-4253 GCF_057473665.1 Mycobacterium sp. TH-M25 | reverse complement strand
TGGGTGCCCTACATCCTCGAGCGCACGGACTACGTCTGGGAGCGCCACCGCTACTACCAGCCGATCGACTTCGACACCCGCCCTTCGGACCTGTTCCGCAAGCACTTCTGGGGCTGCTTCATCGATGATGAGAACGGGTTGAAGAACCGGCACGCGATCGGCGTCGACCGCATCACCCTGGAGATCGACTTCCCGCATTCGGACTCCACCTGGCCGAACTCGCGCAAGCGTGCCGCCGAGGTACTCGCCGAGGTGCCTGACGACGAATGCTCGCTGATCGTCGAGGAGAACGCCCGCCGGATGCTCAACTTCCCCCGGGTGCCGGTCCGGGAGGCGGTCCTGTCGGCCTAGCCGGTGCTCGGCCGATGTCGGGCTGGCGGTGGCCGGGGACGTCGATGCACGCCGCGGCGCTTCCCCACCGGGGATGCTGCTGATAACGTCAACTAAGTTATCTATCTCGACCGTGATGGACCGAAGGCGGGAGGTCGTGTGGCCTTAGCCGAAACTCCAACGCCGCCAGCGCTCGTCGCCCCGGCGGGCACGTGGTTCTTCAACTGGGGGATGCCCATCGTCGGCGGTCTGATCATTGTCCTGGTAGTGGTTGACTCCGTCCGCCGGCGCCGGCTCACCTGGGGATTTCTGTTCCTGATCAACAGCATGCTGGTGTACTGGATGGAGACGATCGGAGACTGGGGTCAGGAACTTGTGTACAGCCCCACGTTCCGGACGCACCACCTGCTGGACTGGCTTCCGCTGAAAACCCCCCACGATCCGCTGTTCATGCCGTTCGCTTACGCGGTGTATTGGACCGTGCACGCGTTGGTGGTGCTGTGGCTGGGCGGGTTGCTGGCCAAAAAGTTCGACTGGAGCATGCTCAAAGCGATTCTCGTGCTTGCGATCCCGGTCAACTACGCGTGGGACTTCTTCGTGGAAGGCATCGCCGCGAAGATGGGATGGTGGACTTACGACCCCGGGATGGGGCCGGTGCTCCGATTCGCCAACGGAGGGCAGATCACGCTGCTGTGGACCATCGGCCTGATGTGCTTCTGGCCCAATCTGATCGCCTACTGGGCCGGCAAGCCACCGGTGCACGGGCTCAATCACTTCGAGCGCTTCTTTCGCCTCGAGCGATTCACCCGGCCCCAACCCACACCGGCGCAGACCGGCACGGGTCACATGGCTCTGAGCTCCGCCCACACCGCTACGGCGACGTTGGCGCCGGCGGCTCAGCGCCGCAGTAAGCAGCAGGAATACGACGACCTGCTGGACTACCAAGTGACCATCCCGCGCTGGAAGTTCGAGCTCGCCCGTTTCGCGTCCTGGTTCGTTGTATTCCAGGTCAGCTTCTTCGTCATGCTCGTCGCGCCGCTGGTGCTGATGCGGGTCATCACCGGCAACGACAGCATCTATGTCCCCTGACTACAGTCCGATGCTGCGAAACGAGGAACCATGACCTTTCTGCCCCCGTCTTCGCGACGTGAATTGGGCACGGAGACGATCTGTCTCGTCGGCGGCTGCCTGCTCGGCATCGTCCTGCTGGGCATCGTCGTCTACTTCACCACGGTGTGACACCGCACCTTCACTACCGCCGATCAACCGGAGGCCCACAGATCATGTTCGACCACAAGCTAGCCACGCGGAGTCACCGTGACTGACACCGCGACCGTCGGCTCGCGGTATCAGCGGCCCCAATTGCGTTTGGCCCCAACTCCAACGGACGAATCGACCCCGTTTTGGACCGGCGGGCGCGACGGCGAGTTGCTGATTTTCCGCTGCCACGGCTGCGGACACTTCTACCACCCGCCCGGACCGCTCTGTTGGCGCTGCCGAAGCTTCGACGTCGCCCCGGAGAAGGTCTCCGGCCGCGCCACGGTGGCCGCCTACACCATCAACCGCCAGCCCTGGATTCCCGGCTTCGAACCGCCCTACGTCGTCGCGATCGTCGAGCTGGCCGACGAGCCCGATGTTCGGCTGATCACCAACGTCGTCGACATCGCGGTGCAGGACATCCACGTCGGCCTCGAGGTCGAGGTGTTCTTCGAAGACTGGCCGACGGGAACCGGCGATGACGAGAGTCGGGTGTGGATTCCGTTGTTCCGCCCGGTGCGTCTGCCCGAGGCCGGTCACCACGGCAGCGACCACTGAGCTGAGCGCATGCAGATTCGTGACTGGATCGATTCCAACAAGACGGCATTGGTCCTGCATCCGTGCGGAATCCGGCTCAGCTTCGCCGAACTCGAGGCACGGGCCAACCGGCTGGCTCATTACTTCCGCCAGGCGGGCCTGCGCGAGGGCGACACCATCGCGGTGCTCATGGAGAACAACGAGCACCTGCACCCGGTGATGTGGGCGGCGCGGCGCGCCGGTCTGTACTACGCGCTGATCAACACACATCTGACCGCGGCCGAAGCCGCCTACATCGTCGCCGACAGCGGCGCAACCGCGGTCATCGGCTCGCGAGCGCTCCGGCAGGTGTGTGACGAACTGGCCCAACACCTCCGCAACGGTCTGCCGGAGCTGAGGATCCTGGTCGACGACCAACTCGAGGGCTGGCTGCGCTATCCCGACTGTGTCGCCGACCAGCCCGACACCCCGATCGCCGATGAGCGGGAAGGCGACCTGCTGCAGTACTCCTCGGGAACCACCGGACGCCCCAAAGGAATCCGGCGCGAGCTGCCGCACCTGCCTCCGGCCGAGGCCCCCAACATCTTGACCCCATTGCTGAACGCGGTCGGCATCGACGACCAGTCGGTGTATTTGAGCCCGGCACCGCTGTATCACACCGCCCCGTCATTCTGGTCCATGTCGGTGCAGGCGCTGGGCGGCACGACTGTGGTGATGGAGAAATTCGACGCCGAACAGGCGTTGGACGCCATCCAGCGTCATCGGATCACGCACGGCCAGTTCGTTCCTACGATGTTCGTCCGGATGCTCAGACTCCCTGATTCCGTGCGCAATTCGTATGACGTCTCCAGCCTGCAGCGCGTGGTCCACGCCGCCGCGCCGTGCCCGGTGGCCATCAAGCACCAGATGATCCAATGGTGGGGGCCCATCGTCGATGAGTACTACGCCTCCTCGGAGGCGGTCGGCGCGTCGTTCATCCGGGCCGATGACTGGCTGGCCCACCCCGGGTCGGTGGGCAAGCCGCTGGTCGGCGCCCCACACATCCTCGACGAGAACGGCAATGAACTTCCGCCCGGCCATACCGGTGAGATCTACTACGAGGGCGGGCATCCGTTCACCTATCTCAATGACGAGGCGAAGACCGTCGCAGCGCGCGACGCGCACGGATGGGTGACCGTCGGCGATGTCGGCTACCTCGATGATGACGGCTACCTCTACCTGACCGATCGGCGCCACCACATGATCATCTCGGGCGGTGTGAACATCTATCCGCAGGAAGCCGAGGACATGCTGATCATCCACCCGCGGGTGCTCGACGCCGCGGTGTTCGGCATCCCCGATGAGTCGATGGGTCAGTCGGTCAAAGCCGTCGTGCAAACCGTCGATCCCACCGACGCCACCGACGAGTTCGCAGAAGAACTCCTGGTTTGGCTGCGAGAACGCCTGGCGCACTTCAAGTGTCCGCGGTCGATCTCGTTCGAGGCACAGCTGCCTCGTTCGGATACCGGAAAGCTTTACAAGCACGAGCTGGTCAAGAAGTACTCCCAACGGCTTGTCGGTCGCTGAGGGCGAGTCCACACGCATGGTCACCGACACGACACAGTGGACCGGGTTCGACTACGAACCTTTGCGCGACAAGTGGTACCGCCAGGGCTGGTACTCGAGGCGCACGTGTATCGATGCGTTGCGCGATGGCGCGGCCCGGCATGGCGAGAGCCCGGTGGTTTTTATCACCGAGCAAACCGAAACCAGGTCCAGTGTCGCCGATATCCACGGCCAGGCACTGGCTGTGGCGGCGGGGCTGCAGCGGCTGGGCGTAGCGTGCGGCGACGCGGTGGCGGTCCAGCTGACCAATCGCCTCGAGTGCGCCATCGCCTACGAGGCGGTACTGCTGTGCGGGGCCGTGCTGGTCCCGATCATCCACATCTACGGTCCGCACGAGGTCGGCTTCATCCTGGGCGAAAGCGCCGCCAAGGTCCTGATCATGGCGGCGACGTCCCGGTCGACGTCGAATCTGGACCGCCTCGATGACTACGCTCGCATCGTCACCCTGCAGCACACCGTGCTCGTCGGCGCCGAATCCGGCCAGGGCTATCTGGGTTGGTCGGCACTGCCGGCGCGGTCGGCCG
>NZ_JBYCLA010000043.1:0-6296 GCF_057473665.1 Mycobacterium sp. TH-M25 | reverse complement strand
GGTCGGGTCTGGGTGCCGACCAACCGCGACTGGCCGCAGACGGCCTGGCTGTCGCGTTGGGAACCCTGCTCGTGGTGGTGCCCGGCCTGGTGACCAGCGTCGCGGGGCTACTGCTGTTGCTACCGCCGACTCGAGCCGTCGCTCGCCCGCTGGTGGGCGCCATCGCCGTCCGTGGTTTCGCGCGGCGCATTCCCCTGATCACCGTCGCCGGCGCCGAGGTGTTCAACCGCGGGCCCCGCGACGACTACATCGACGGTGAGGTCATCGAGGTCACTGAAGTCGAACCGCCCGCCCTGCGGTCCGAGTAGCTCAACCGTTTAGGTTCTTCGGCGTGACCGACGTCCCAGCCACGCTGCTGCTCAACGGCAGGGTGTACAGCCCGAGCCATCCCGACGCCACCGCGATGGCCGTGCGCGACGGGAGTGTGGTGTGGCTGGGCAGCGACGACATCGGCCGCGACCAGTTCGCCGGCGCGGACGTCGTCGACCTGGCCGGCGGCTTAGTCGCTCCGGCATTCGTCGACAGCCACGTCCACCTCACCGCGACCGGGCTGACGTTCACCGGCCTTGACCTGCGTACCGCCACCTCGTCGCGGCACTGCCTGCAGCTGATCGCCGACTACGCGGCGGCGCACCCCGGCGAGCCGATCTGGGGTCACGGCTGGGATGAGTCGTCGTGGCCGGAGAACGCGGCACCGAGCACTGCGGATCTCGACGCCATGATCGGTGACCGGCCCGCCTACTTGGCCCGGGTCGACGTGCATTCCGCGCTGGCGTCGACCGGTCTGCGGCGGCGTGTCGACGCTCTGGCCGCGGCGACGGGATTCGACGAGCAGCGGCCCTTGGCGGCCGAGGCGCATCACGGGGTCCGCGCTGCGGCGCGCAACCTGCTGACCGACGCTCAGCGCAGCGCCGCCCGGCTGGCCGCCCTGGACGCCGCGGCCGCGCAGGGGATTGCCGCTGTGCACGAATGCGCCGGCCCGCAGATCGGCGGCCTGGACGACTGGCGGCAACTGCGTGCCCTCGCCCACGGCGTCGAGGTGACCGGCTATTGGGGTGAGGCGGTCACCAGCGCCGCCGCGGCACGTGCACTACTCGACGAGACCGGTGCGGCGGGACTGGCCGGGGACCTGTTTGTCGATGGGGCCCTCGGGTCGCGCACCGCCTGGCTGCACGACCCCTACCACGATGCAGCCGAGCATTGCGGGGTCCGCTATCTCGACGGCGACACCGTCGCGGCGCACCTCGCGGCGTGCACCGAAGCCGGTGTGACGGCTGGATTCCACGTTATCGGCGACGCCGCGGTCGCCAGCGTGGTCGACGCCCTGGAGCGGGTGGTCGACGATCTCGGTGTGCCCGCCGTGGCCCGCTGCGGCCACCGCCTCGAACACCTGGAGATGGTCACCTCCGAGCAGGCAACCAAGCTCGGGAGATGGGGAGTGATCGCGAGCATGCAACCTAGTTTCGACGCGCTCTGGGGCGGGCGTCAGGGCATGTATGCCCGTCGTCTCGGTATCGATCGAGCTGGGCGTCTGAACCCGTTTGCGCTGTTAGCATCCCAAGGCGTGGCTCTCGCGTTCGGATCCGACGCCCCGGTGACGGGCCTGGACCCGTGGGCGACGGTCCGGGCGGCCGTCAACCACCACAACCCCGACAGTGCGATTTCTTCGCGAGCCGCGTTCGCTGCCGCGACCCGTGGTGGTTGGCGGGCCTGCGGCGCCGGCGACGGGCTGAGCGGCACCCTGGTCCCGGGTGCCCCGGCGTCGTATGCCGTGTGGGACGTCGACGCATTCGAATCGACCGCGTCGACGTCAAGCCAAGCCGTGCGCCGCTGGTCGACCGACTCCCGGTCGCGGGTGCCGGCGTTGCCGCGGCTGGATTCGACTGACCGGCTACCGCGCTGCCGGCAGACGGTTCACCGCGGCTCGGTGATCCATGCCTAGGGGTATTTGGCGAATCCGGCCCGCCAAGAACACCGAGAACACCGACGTCTTCCCGGCGATCGCGGACCCGGTCAAGGACGACGAGGCCGTGACCGGCGAAAGCCCAGTCGTCGACACCGAACTCGACCGCGGCATCGAGGACGACATCGAGGACGCGCCGCGCGATCTCGAGCCGCCTGAAGCGCCGCACGACCGGCTCGCGGCGGTACGCGACCGGACTGTGCGAATCGGCGCGTTTCTGTGGCGACGATTGGTGGAGCTGACCGCGGCGCTGCTGGCGTGGCTGGCTGCCGAGGCGAGTGTGCGGGTGCCTGCGGCGGGCAGGTGGCTGCGGCCGCGGCTGACCCGGCTGAGCGCTTCGATCGTCGCCGGTCTGTTGCTGTGCTCGAGCTATCCGAGATTCAACTGGTGGTGGGCCGCCGTCCTGGCCTTCGCCGTGCTGGCGTGGGTGCTGACCCGGCGGGCCACCACGCCGTTGGGCGGTTTCGGTTACGGCTTTCTGTTCGGCCTGGCGTTCTATCTGCCGCTGATTCGCTGGATCAGCATCCTGGTCGGCGCCACGCCACTGCTGGCCTTGGTGCTGATGTGCGCGCTGTTCCCGGGACTCTTCGGGCTCGCGGCCGTCGCCACGCGACGGCTTCGGGGCTGGCCGGTCTGGTTCGCGGTGCTGTGGGTGGCTCAGGAATGGCTCAAGTGCACGATTCCCTTCGGCGGCTTCCCGTGGGGAGTGGTCGCCGCGGGGCAGACGTCGGGACCGTTTCTGCCGTTGGCGCGGCTGGGTGGCGTGCCGCTGTTGTCGCTGGCGATCGTGCTCACCGGCTTCGGTGCCGCCGCGTTCGTCATGGAGGCGGTGTCGTGGTGGTGGGCATCGCACCAGCGCCAAACCGCCGAGGACGCGCTGGTCGCCGACGCCCCGCCGGCGGTATTGCTGCCCGCGTTCTGCATCTGCCTGATGTTCTTGCTGGCCGCTGCCGTCTGGCCGCAGGTCCGCCGCTCCGGCACCGGGTCCGGCAACGAACCCGCCGTCACCGCCGCGGTGGTGCAGGGCAACGTGCCTCGGCTCGGCCTGGAGTTCAACGCGCAGCGCCTTGCGGTACTGGGCAACGACGTGCGCGAAACCCGAATGCTGGCCGACGATGTGCACGCCGGCCGTGCCCCGCAGCCCGACTTCGTGGTCTGGCCCGAAGACGCGTCGGAAATTGATCCGCTTGTCAATCCTGACGCTGCGCAGGAGATTGCGGTTGCGGTCGACGCGATCGGGGTGCCGATCCTGGTCGGCACGGTGCTCGACGTCCCGAATCGGGCAAACGCGGATCCGGCTCAGACGAACACCGTGATCGTCTGGAACCCGAAGACAGGTCCCGGCGACCGGCACGACAAGCGGATCGTGCAGCCGTTCGGCGAGTACCTGCCGTGGCGCGGCTTCTTCAAGCAGCTGTCCGGCATGGCTGATATGGCCGGGTACATCGTGCCGGGGAAGGGTTCCGGGGTGGTGCGGGCCAACGGGACCCCGATCGGCATCGCGACCTGCTGGGAGGTCGGCTTCGACCGCGCGCTGCGGCACTCGGTTCGCCACGGGGCGCAGTTGCTGGCGGTGCCGGCCAACAACGCCAACTTCAACCAGACGATGAGCGAACAGCAGCTCGCGTTCTCCAAACTGCGCGCAGTGGAGTTGGACCGCTACACGCTGGTGTCCAGCAACGTCGGAATCTCGGCGATCGTCACCCCGGACGGGCGCGAACTGGGGCGGACCCGCTTCTTCACACCCAGCTACCTGGACAACCAGGTCCGGCTCAAAAAGACGATGACTCCCGCCGCGAAGTGGAGTCCGATTCTCCAGGGAGCTCTCGTCGTGGCCGCTCTGGCGGTCCTGTTCGCCGCGATGCTGCACAATGGTTGGTTCGCGGATATCCACCGAAGGCTGTCCGAGTTGGCAAACCGGGGCGCCTCCGCGGCGGAGAGCTCCGACGACGATGCTCCCGGCGCCGAGGAACTGGCTGACCCGGACGAGGCGTCGAGCGGCGCCGAACCCGACGACGACTGCCGACACCCCGCCCGCCCAGGGCCAGAAAAAGGAGATCTATGACCCGCGCCGGCGACCCAGCCATGCGCCGCAGGAGTGGCGCCATTGACGAGGAGTGGCGCTCAAGACCACCGGCGATTCGGGCGCGCGCCCCAGCCGGCGCACCCTGGTGAACATCCCGACCATCAACGAGCGGGTGAATCTTCCGCTCTTTGTGCAGCGACTGCGTGCGGCCCGCCCCGACGTCCACATCCTGGTCGTCGACGACAACAGCCCAGACGGAACCGGGCAGCTGGCCGAGGGCCTGGCGGCGGCGAATCCCGGGCTGATCCACGTCATGCACCGCACCGTCAAGGATGGCCTCGGAGCGGCTTACCTGGCCGGCTTTGCCTGGGGGCTGGACCGCGGATACACGACGCTGGTCGAGATGGACGCCGACGGCAGCCACGCACCTGAGCAGTTACACCTGCTGCTCGAGGGCATCGACGCCGGCGCCGACCTGGTGATCGGCTCGCGCTACGTCGATGGGGGCAACGTGAAGAATTGGCCCTGGCGCCGCTGGGCGCTGTCGTGGACGGCCAACACCTACGCCCGGCTGGCGCTGGGTATCGGCATCCACGACATCACCGCCGGTTACCGCGCGTACCGCCGCGATGTGCTGGAAAAAATCGACCTCGACCACGTCGACTCCAAGGGCTACTGCTTCCAGATCGACCTGACCTGGCGCACCATCACCAACGGCTTTGCGGTGGCCGAGGTGCCGATCACCTTTACCGAGCGCGAACTCGGCGTATCGAAAATGAGTGGATCCAACATTCGCGAAGCGGTGGTGAGAGTGGCGCAGTGGGGGATCGACGGGCGCCTGCATCGCGGGCGGGCGACCCCGGTCAAGCACTGAGCGTCAGCTGCCGCGGCGGCGGGTGCGAATCAGATCGAGACGCTCTTTGAGCAGCTCCTCGAGTTCTTCGACCGAGCGGCGCTCCAGCAGCATGTCCCAGTGGGTGCGGGGTGGCTTGACTTTTTTCGGTTCGGGCAGGTCACCCTCGATGAGGGTGCCCTCCATGCCGTTGCGGCACTGCCAGGTGCCCGGGATCTCGGCATCGTCGGCGAACGGGACGTCGAATTCCTCGCCGTTTTCGGTGCGGTAGCGCGCAACATGACGCGGCGCCAAGTCGTGATTTCGGTCGGTTTCGTAGCTTACGGCTCCAAGGCGACTGCCTCTCAAGACGCGATCAGCCATTGGTTAGCACTCCTCTAAGTATCTTCTCAGTAGCTAGCGCCCAGATCAACGTCACGGCGGGCGCGTTGGTTCCCGAGGCCACCGGGCGCGGTGGGCGACCCGACGTTTCATGATACCGGGATTCCACGGGCATCCCGACTAATGTCGGTCCCGTGAGACGCCGTGCCCACCCGCAGCCGTGCCGCTGGTGCGGCCGTGCCATGGATTCCCTCGACAGCGGACTGGGCCGTCGCCGCCAGTACTGCCGCCAGTCGTGCCGGCAGCGGGCCTACGAGCAGCGGGCGTTGATCAACGCCGGGCAAGGCGCGGCGGTGCCCGCCGACGCCGTCGTGCTCTCCGCCGACGAGGCCGCTGACCTGTCCGATCGGGTCTACCAGGTGCGATGCGCAGCAGAAGACGTGGCCATTGCGCTGGACGAAGGTGCGGACGCCCCCGAGCTTCGCGAACTGTGCGACGCCTTGATGCGGGCCGCCGCGGCCGCCGACGGGTGGCGCTGACCAGGCTTGGCTCCGGCCGACTTGTGACAGGTACAGTCTCGCCATGGATCGCTGGGCACCGGAATCAGTTGCGGAGCCAGGCCATGTGCGGGGTGGGCGAGTCGGCGCCCGCCAACGATGTTCTCGGGCCGAAGAGCAGGTAAGCCGCCGTCTGTGCGGCAAGTGACACCGCTCATCATCCAGGGCCGCATTTTTTCTTTGAGCGACGACCGATGTTAGGCGAGGGGTAACGACATGGCTGACCAACTCCAGCATGCAACCGAGGCGTTGCGTAAAGCGCTGGTCCAGGTCGAGCGGCTGAAGACCAAGAACCGGGCGCTGCTGGAGCGCTCCGGTGAGCCGATCGCCATTGTCGGAATGTCGTGCCGATTCCCCGGCGGGGTGGACTCACCGGACAGCTTGTGGGAGATGGTCGCCGACAAGCGCGACGTGATGTCGGAGTTCCCCACCGACCGGGGTTGGGACCTGGCCGGCCTGTTCGACGACGATCCCGACGCGCCGCACAAGTGCTACGCCCGCTCCGGGGGGTTCGTCGACGACGTGGCCGGTTTCGACGCCGGGTTTTTCGGCGTGGCGCCCAGTGAGGCGTTGGCC
>NZ_JBYCLA010000042.1:0-8853 GCF_057473665.1 Mycobacterium sp. TH-M25 | reverse complement strand
GTGACGAATGCGTTGGCCAGACCGGAGATCACGTCGGACTGCTCGGCCAACTCGGCGCCGAGTGGGCCCGAGGCCGTCGCGAACCATGCTGACAGCGCCGGGCTTTGGCGCACCAGCCGAAGTGTTGTGACGATGCCGCTGACCAGACGTTCCTGAGGGTCTTCGATGTGGTCGACGTCGATCGACTGCGACAGCCGGAGGGTTTCGCGGGCGACGTAGGCGCTGCGCAGCGCCTCCCGGTTCTCGAAGTAGCGGTACAGCGTCGCGCGCGAACACCCGGCGGCCCTGGCGATTTCGTGCATCCCGACCGAACCGGGATCGTGGTGGGTGAACAACTCCTCGGCGGCGTCGAGAATCCGGTCGGCGGCGACTTGGTTGCGGCGCTCGCCGAGCCAGTCGTTGGCCGGCATCTAGGTGACCCGAAACGGTACCGACAGCGGGCGACGCACGTAGCTGCCGCCAGCCCAGACGATGCCGTCCTCGTCGACCTCGAAATCTGGGCAGCGGGACAGCAGTTCGGTCAACGCGACCCGCGATTGCATCCGCGCGGCGGCCGCGCCCAGGCAGTGGTGGGCGCCATGGCTGAAGGTCAAGATGTTGCGCGGGTGCCGCTGCACGTCGAGTTCACCTGCCTCCGAACCGAATTGGCGCTCGTCGCGGTTGCCGGATCCGTAGACCAGCAACACCCGACGGCCCTCCGGCACAGTGGCGTCGCCGATGCTGACATCGCGGGTCGCGGTGCGGGCGAGCGCCTGCACCGGTGAGGTGAGTCGCAGCAACTCGTCGACGGAAGCCGGGATGAGATCCGGGTTCTCGACGAGCAGGCGCCGCTGATCGGGCCGCTGGTGCAGCAACTGGACCGCGCCGCCCAGCATGCCGGTGGTGGTGTCGTTTCCGCCGGTGATCATCGTGAAGACGAACGCCAGGATCGACAGCGTGCCGGCGATATTTCCGTCGGCCCCGACACCCGCGGCGACCAGATGCGAGACAGTGTCGTCCGCAGGTTCGCGGCGGCGGCGTTCGATCAACTCGGTGAAGTAGGCCATCATCGACCCGACTGCCTCGCCGACGGTTTCGAGCGCGGACGCGACGCCGCCCTCGGCGGTGTTCGCCGCCACGATGGCGTCAGTCCAGCCGTCGAACTGTCCGCGGTCTTCCTCTGGGACGCCGAGGTAGTGCGCGACGACCATCGAAGGCAGCGGCTTGAACAAGCCGGCAACGATATCTCCTTCGCCACCGTTGGAGCGCAACCCCTCGATGCGCTCCACGACGTATTCGCGGACCTTCGGCTCCACCGCCTCGACCTGTCGCGGCGTGAAACCGCGGGCCACCAGCTTGCGGAACTCGGTGTGCACCGGTGGATCCTGCATCACCATCGGCGGATTATCCTGCAGTCCAATCATTTCCAGATCGCCGTAGTTGACGGTCAGGCCGTGGGCCGAGGAGAAGGTCTCGTGGTCTTTTGCCGCGGCCCAGATGTCGGCGTGGCGGGTCAGCACGTAGTAATCGTTGTCGGGTTTGCTGTGCGGCACCACGTGGTGCACCGGGTCGTGATCGCGCAGCTCGCGGTACATCGGCCACGGGTTGGCCCACGTCTCAGCGGTCGCGAGTCGGAACTCCGGAGCGTGAGACAGAGTTGCTGTCATGTCTTATTGCTACGACATGAGCGTGGATATGTCAACGGTAGGGCCTCAAACTTGACGCACTGTCTCGGTGATGACGTCGAATCGGTTCTCGGTCAACTAATTGGCGACGGAGCGCGGCTGTCGGCGGAAGAAGGTCAGGTTCACTTCATGGCCGAACGCATGACTCACGACTCGCGGCCGGTCGCCGACCTGGAACGCCAATAGCACGAGGCCGCCCGGCTTCTGGTTTGCTTCCGCACCGGTCATTTGGACGGCCATCCCGCGCATCGAACAACGCACCAGCGTCGTCCGTAGCTTGAGCGCCGTCGGGTTCGCCGGCGGCTTGGCGCGCCTGGTCTCGTGGCGCACGGCAGGACGACCACACGCAGTGTTCATCTCGGCGATTGCGCTGGAGCTGATCGGTCTAGCGCTCCACCGCGGCCTTGATGGCGCGCAGCGTGCGCGTCATATCCCGCTCTAATCGCGGGCCCCTGATCCAGCCGAGGGCCCGCCAATACAGCCGCATGAACGGGATATCCCTCAGCTCAAACGATTCGGTTACCTCGGTGCCGCCGCCGGTAAGCGGGCGCAGGAGAAAGCGCCACGTAACCTGGACGGTGTTGGATGGGGCGATGAACAGCCCCAACGGTCGCGACCACACGCGGAAGGCGAAAACCCGCCCTACATCGCACTCGGTTACAGTGCAAGCAGTCCAATAGACGGGCCCCTTCTCGTTGCGCTTCACGTGCCCACGAAATCTCGCGCCGACTGCGGGACCGGTAGTGCCATCGAGCCAATGCGCCTCAAACGTCTCCGGGCTGAACCTCCCAATCTGTGTCACATCGCTAATTAGCGACCACACCGCATGCGGTGAAGCGTTCATGTCGATCGTGGCGGAGCCTTGCATGAATCGTGCACCAGTTCCCATGCCCTAACCGTGCGCCCCGAAGCAGTGCCAATGCCAGGCACCGCACTGCTAAACGCTGCCAACACGACGGATGCTCAGAGGGCAGAAACCCGCGGCGATCCACCCTCGGTATGCCTCCAGGTCAGACGTCGCTGCCGCACACGATCGTGGCGACGTGTCGGCCATGCGGCCGAGGATCGACCACCAGGCCGACCGACCCGTTGAACAGCATTTCCATAGCGGTGTGTCGATGTGACGTCGCCGTGGTACCGAACCATCAGAGCAGCTTGACACCTCACACTGACCGAGGGCTTGCTGAGATACCTCAACCCTAAAGACGTCGCCGCACTGGCGACCGCACTTCGGCGGCCCAACGTCGCGTGGTGGACCTTCGACCTGTTTTCCCCGGCCCCCGGCGCGCAGACTGACCAAGAAATCCGCCAGCATGCTCGACAATGTGTCGCAATGCGCCCTTCGGCGGACCCAAGCTGCCGATGATGCCGAGCACGTGAATTCGCGACCCCGACGAACGACAAGCCCGCGGCGGCGAATTCGCTCGAAGGTGGGCAAATCGGTAGCTGTCACCTCGCGGCGCCCGCGCCTGTCAAACGGCCGCGCCTGTCAGACGCCCACGCCGGGGTTCAAGATCCCCATGGGATCGAGCGCGTCCTTGATACGACGGTTCAGCGCCATCGCTTCCGGGCCGAGATAGCCGTCCAGCCACGGCCGCTTCAACCGTCCGACGCCGTGCTCTCCGGTGATCGTGCCGCCGAGATCCAATGCGAGGTCCATGATTTCGCCGTAGGCCAACTGTGCCCGCTCGGTCATGGCGGCGTCGTCGGGGTTGTAGACGATCAGCGGGTGGGTGTTGCCGTCGCCGGCGTGCGCGATCACCGCGATCATCAGGTCGCGCGCGGCGGCGATCCGCTCGATCCCGCTGACCAGGGCAGCCAGCGCCGGAACCGGCACGCCGACATCCTCGAGGAGCAGCGGCCCCTTCTCCTCGACCGCCGGAATCGCGAACCGCCGCGCCGCCACAAAGGCTTCACCCTCGTCCGGGTCGTCGGTCGAAAAGACCTCCGTCGCACCGAATTCGGTGAACGTCGCGGCCATGAACTCGGCGTCTTCGCTGCCACCGCGGCCGCGTTCGTCGGAGGCGCCGACCAGCATCGCGGCCGACCCGCGGTCCAGGCCCATCCGCAGCTTGTCCTCGACGGCATTGATGGTCGCCCGGTCCATGAATTCCAGCATCGCCGGGCGCAGTCGCGAGGTCACCCCGAGCACCGCCGCGGCCGCGGCCTCCACCGACGCGAAGTTGGCGACCACCGTGCTCAACGGCTGCTGGGCCGGCACCAGCCGCAGCGTCACCTCGGTGATCACGCCCAGCACGCCCTCGCTGCCGACGAATAACTTGGTCAGCGAAAGCCCGGCAACGTCTTTCAGCCGGGGCCCACCAAGCCGGACCGCGGTACCGTCGGCCAGCACCACCTGCACGCCGAGCACGTAGTCGGTCGTCACGCCGTACTTGACGCAGCACAGCCCGCCCGCATTCGTGGCAATGTTGCCGCCGATGCTGCAGATCTCATACGACGACGGGTCCGGCGGATACCACAGGCCGTAGTCGGCGACGGTCTTTTTCACTTCCGCGTTGAGCAGCCCCGGTTGGCAGACCGCGGTGCGGGTGACCGGGTCGACGACGATGTCGCGCATCTTCTCCGTCGACAGCACGATGCCGCCGTCGACCGCAGTCGCGCCACCGGACAAACCGGTGCCCATCCCGCGGGTGACCACCGGAATCCGGTGGGCTGCGGCCCACCTCAGCACGGTTTGCACCTCTTCGGTCCGCTTCGTGCGCACCACGGCTATCGGCTTTCCGGCCGACGGGTCCAGGGCGCGGTCCTGGCGGTAGCCCTCGGTGATCGCAGGATCGGTGACGACCATTCCCTCGGGTAGCTCGGCGATCAGGCCGGCCAGCGCGTCAGCGGCCATGACGCGATCCTACGGACATCAACCGCCGCTGCTGGTACACAGTGGAGCTGTGCACTTGGCCCATCCACGCACCCGCGCGCTCTTCGGCTCTCCGGTGCCGCCCGGCACAGGATGGCCTGGCGATCCTGCGACAGTGAGCACCGCGGTGGCATCCGACGCCGCCCAGGTTCACGTGATGGCCGCGGCCGCCACCTCGCTCGAGCAACTCGACGCCGAGATAACGGTGTGCCGGGCCTGCCCGCGGCTGGTGGGGTGGCGCGAAGAGTCGGCGCTGACCAAGCGGCGCTCGTTCGCCGACCAACCGTACTGGGGCCGACCGGTTCCGGGCTGGGGCGACACGAAGCCCCGCATCATCGTCGTCGGCCTGGCCCCGGCGGCCAACGGCGCCAACCGGACTGGGCGGGTCTTCACCGGCGACCGCTCCGGCGACTTCTTGTACGCCGCGCTGCACCGGGCAGGTTTGGCGAACTCGCCGATCGCTGTCGACGCCGCAGACGGCTTGCAGCTCAACGGTATTCGGGTGTTGGCCGCGGTGCGATGCGCACCGCCGGCCAATGCGCCGACGCCGGCCGAGCGGTCGACCTGCGCGCCGTGGCTAACCGCCGAGTGGCGGCTGGTCGGTGGCGACACCCGAGTGGTCGTGGCGCTGGGCGCATTCGGGTGGCGCTGCGCGCTGGACATGGTTCGCGCGAGCGGCGGCCAGGTGCCCCGCCCACAGCCGAAGTTCGGCCACGCGGCCACCGCGACGATGCAAGCCGGTCACGGCCAGGTGACGCTGCTGGGCTGCTATCACCCCAGCCAACAGAACACGTTCACCGGAAAGCTGACCCCGGCGATGCTCGACGACATCTTCACCCGGGCGAAGAAGGTGGCAGGACTATCTCCGTGACCGCCAGCGTTGATCTCGGCCCGGTCCGCACCGATCAGGCCACCGCGGATGCGCTGGCAGCCACGGTGAGCCGCGGCGCCGACCCCGCGACTGCCCCCGCGCGCGCGACGACGCTGGAACTGCTCGCCAAGGAGCTGTTCTAGCGGACTTCTCGCGCCGAGCGTGCACTCAGTGCGAATCCGGCCCAGAAATCTCGCACTGGTTACACGTTCGGCGCGAAGTTTTAAGCGGGCGTCAGCCGGACGACCGGATAGCCGTCGCGGGCAGCAATGTCTGTTCGAATGGAAGAGCCATCGGACCCGTATCAGCTGCCGGCGTCGATCTCGGCCAGCGCCGCCCGCAGGACCCGGCCGGTCGACTCGCGGTCGGGATCCCGGTGTAGTAGGAGCCCCTTGGCGACCGACAGCTTGTCGCCGGTACGCCGCGGTAGTACATGCAGGTGGATGTGAAACACCGTCTGAAACGCCGCCCGGCCGTCGTTGATCGCAATATTGGTCGCATCGGCCAACTCGGTCGCGCGGGCCGCTCTGGCGATGCGCTGCCCGATCACGGCCATGCCGGCCAAAGTTTCCGGCGGGGTGTCGGTGAGATCTACCGAGTGCCGCTTGGGCACCACGAGGGTGTGGCCCCGGGTGAACGGCCGGATGTCGAGAAAGGCCAGATAGCCGTCGTCTTCATAGATCCGGATGGCGGGAGCCTGGTCGGCGACGATCGCACAGAACACACACGACATGACGCCACCGTAGCGGTCCGCCGGCCCGGCCACGTGAGTAGTCTTGCTCGACGTGGACGTCGCTGACCTGGCCTTCGCGGGAGCGGCCGAGCAAGCGCGGATGTTGGCCGCGGCCAACATAACCGCTCCGGCCTTGCTGGAGATCTACCTGGAGCGCATCGCGAGGCTGGACCCGCAGCTGCGCAGCTTTCGGGTGGTGCTCGCCGAGACCGCACGCCGGGAAGCCCTGGCCGCGCAGCGCCGCCTCGACGCCGGTGAGCGACTGCCGCTGCTGGGCGTCCCGGTCGCGATCAAGGACGACAACGACGTCGCCGGCGAACTCACTGCGTGCGGCAGCAGCGCGGTGTCGACCCCGGCGGGTCGCGATGCCGAAGTCGTCGCCCGGCTGCGCGCGGCCGGCGCGGTGATCATCGGCAAAACCGCGGTGCCCGAATTGATGATTTACCCGTTCACCGAATCGCTGACGTTCGGGGTGACCCGTAATCCATGGGACACCGCGCTGACGCCGGGCGGCAGTAGCGGCGGCAGCGGGGCCGCGGTGGCCGCCGGTCTGGCGCCGTTGGCGCTGGGCTCCGACGGCGGCGGCTCGATCCGCATCCCGTCGGGCTGGTGCGGACTGTTCGGGCTCAAGCCGCAACGCGGCCGCGTCTCGTTGGCGCCGCACCACGACGCCTGGTGCGGGCTGAGCGTGAACGGTCCGCTCGCGCGGACGGTAGAGGACGCCGCGTTGTTCTTGGACGCCACGACCACGACGCCCGCTCCCGAGGGCGGCTTCGTCGCCGCCGCCGCCAAGGACCCGGGGCGACTGCGAATTGCCTTGAGCACCAGAGTTCCACCGCCATTGCTGGCTCGCGTCGGCAAGGAGCAGCGGGCCGCCGTCCACGCGGCCGGGGCGCTGCTGCGCGATCTCGGCCATGACGTCGTCGTGCAAGACCCGGACTACCCACCGGCCGCCATCTACGGCAACTTCCTGCCGCGCTTTTTCCGCGGCATCTACGACGACGTCCGGGTGATGCCGCATCAGGGCCGGCTCGAAAAGCGGACCCGCAACATGGCCCGCATCGGGTCGCTGATTCCCGACGGGCGGATGACCAAGATCCGCGCCGCGGAAGCCGCGCTGGCCGCACGGATCCAGTCGATCTTCGACGATGTCGACGTTGTCCTCACGCCGGGCAACGCCACCGGGCCGTCGCCGATCGGCGCCTACCAACGCCTCGGCGGCATCGCAACCCTGCTCGCGGTCTCGCAGCGGGTGCCGTTCTTCGAAATCTGGAACCTGACCGGGCAACCCGCCGCGGCTGTGCCGTGGGGCTTGGACGCCAAAGGCATTCCGCTGTCGATTCAGCTGGTGGGCCGTACGAACGACGAGGCGACGCTGCTGTCGCTGGGCGCGCAGATCGAGACCGCGCGACCGTGGGCGCAGCGCCGTCCGCCGGTGTCGTGACGGCGCAGATAACCGTGCGCCGTCGGATAGCTTGACCGGGTGGACCGCGCGAAAATCGACACGCTGCTCGACGGACTCGACGGCGATGCGCGTGCCGAGCGCGCCGAACTCATCGAGTGGCTCGTCGAACAGGGCATCACCGCAGAGGAGATTCGGTCGGCGCCGGTCCCCGTGCTGGTGGCCTCCCGCCGGCTGATCGGCGACAACGGCGACTATGTGTCGACGCGCGACATTGCCGACGAGTACGGCATCGACCTCGACCTGTTGCAGCGCGTGCAGCGCGCGGTCGGTCTGGTGCGCATCGACGATCCCGACGCGGCTGTGCATCTGCGCGCCGACGGGGCCGCCGCGGCCCACGCGAAGCAGTTCCTCGACCTCGGCATCGACCCCGACCAGGTGGTGCAGGTCGTTCGGGTTCTCGCCGAAGGGCTTTCGCATGCCGCCGAAGTCATGCGCTTCACCGCATTGTCGGCCATCCTGCAACCGGGGGCCCGTGAAGTGGAGACCGCGAAAGCGTCCCAGCAGTTGGTGGGCCGCATCGCGCCGCTGCTCGGGCCGATGATCGAGGACATGTTGTTCATGCAGCTTCGGCACATGATGGAGGCCGAGGCCGTCAACGCCAGCGAGCGGGCCGCGGGTGCGCCGTTGCCCGGGGCGCGGCACATCACCGCGGCCTTCGCCGACCTGGTCGGGTTCACGCGACTGGGCGAGGAGGTGCCCCCCGAAGAACTCGGCCAGCTGGCCAACCGGCTCGCCGAGATGGCCCGCGACGTGGCGGCTCCACCGGTGCGGTTCATCAAGACGATTGGCGACGCGGTGATGTTCGTCTGCACCGAACCCGCGCCGCTGCTGGACGCTGTGCTCAAGCTGGTCGACATGACTGATGCCGACAACGGTTTTCCCCGCCTTCGGGCCGGTATCGCGTCCGGTTCCGCGGTCAGCCGGGCGGGGGACTGGTTCGGCAGTCCGGTCAATACCGCCAGCCGGGTGACGGCCGCGGCCCGACCGGGGACGGTGCTGGCCGCCGAGTCGGTGCGCGACGAACTCGGCGACGAGGCGGGTTTCAGCTGGTCGTTCGCTGGCGCGCGTCGCCTCAAAGGCATCAAGGGTGAGGTGAAGCTGTTCCGCGCCCGGCGCGGCGAGAGCTCCTAGCGTCATATTCGCGGGGAGTGAAAATGCTTTGACATGTGTTGTAACGGTGTAATCATGTAAGCATGAGACATCATCATGGACATGGGCGACGCCAAGGCCGTCCCGGTGGCTGGC
>NZ_JBYCLA010000041.1:0-4301 GCF_057473665.1 Mycobacterium sp. TH-M25 | reverse complement strand
GATATCGTGTGATATCAGGAGGTGAAGCGTGAGCGATATCCTGGTCCGCGATGTTCCCAACGATGTGGTGGCTGCGCTCGACACGTTGGCCGCCCGACTAGGGCTGTCCCGTAGCGAATACATCCGCCGCCGTCTCACCCAAGACGCCCAGACGATCCGAGTGCCGGTCACCGACGCTGATCTCCGAGCGTTCGCGCAGACCTTCGCCGACTTGGGTGACGCCGAGGTGATGTCGCGGGCGTGGGATGAGTCCGAGTAGCACGTGGCTGATCGACAAGTCCGCTCTTGTTTGCCTAGGCCGGAGCCCCGCCGCGTCAGCATGGGCTAATCGGATCGAGCGAGGTCTGGTGCGAATCGCCAATATCACCCGCTTGGAGGTCACCCACTCGGCTCAAACAGCGGCGGCGGCGCGCCACGGATTTCGCGTATCGCCGCTCTCCGTCATGCCGGTCGAATACCTGACGCCGGCGATCGAGAATCGGGCGTTGGAAGTTCAACTGCTGCTTGCCGACAAGGGAATGCATCGGGCGCCGTCGATCCCGGATCTGATGATTGCGGCCACCGCAGAACTCGCCGGCTTGGTCGTCCTCCACCTCGACAAGGACTTCGACCTGATCGCGGGGATCACCGGACAACGAGTGGAACGACTGACGGTCTGACCGACAAGCCTGCGGTGCCCGCGGCGGTAGTGTGAGCTGTATAACACCGTCGATAAGGAGTGCCGAAAAATGACCGTCTTCGCACGTCCGGGTTCCCCCGGGGCGCTGATGTCCTTCGAATCGCGGTACGACAACTTCATCGGCGGCGAGTGGGTGGCGCCGGCCGCCGGCCGCTACTTCGAAAACCTGACGCCGGTGATCGGGCGGCCGTTCTGCGAGGTGGCGCGCTCGGATGCCACCGACATCGACAAGGCCTTGGACGCCGCCCACGGGGCAGCGGGGGCGTGGGGCAAGACCGCGCCGGCCGAGCGGGCCGCGGTCTTGAACCAGATCGCCGACCGGATCGATGCGCATCGTGATGCGCTGGCGCTGGCCGAAGTCTGGGACAACGGCAAACCGATCCGGGAGACGTTAGCCGCCGACATCCCGTTGGCCGCCGACCATTTCCGGTACTTCGCCAGCGCGCTGCGGGCCCAGGAGGGCTCGCTGAGCCAGATCGACGACGACACCGTCGCCTATCACTTCCACGAGCCGCTGGGGGTGGTCGGCCAGATCATCCCGTGGAACTTCCCGATCCTGATGGCGACCTGGAAGCTGGCGCCCGCACTGGCCGCGGGTAACTGTGTGGTGCTCAAGCCCGCCGAGCAGACGCCGGCGTCGGTGATGTTCCTGATGTCGTTGATCGGTGACCTGCTGCCACCGGGCGTGGTCAACGTCGTCAACGGATTCGGCGCCGAGGCGGGCAAGCCGCTGGCGTCGAGCAACCGGATCGCCAAGGTCGCCTTCACCGGGGAGACCACCACCGGTCGGCTGATCATGCAGTACGCCAGCCAGAACCTGATCCCGGTCACCCTGGAGTTGGGCGGCAAAAGCCCCAACATCTTCTTCAACGACGTGATGGCCGCCCACGACGACTTCTGCGACAAGGCGCTGGAAGGCTTCACGATGTTCGCGCTCAACCAGGGCGAGGTGTGCACGTGTCCGTCGCGCAGCCTGGTGCAGGCCGGCATCTACGACGAGTTCCTGGAACTGGCGGCCATCCGCACCAAGGCCGTGCGCCAAGGCGATCCGCTGGACACCGAGACCATGGTCGGCTCGCAGGCCTCCAATGATCAGCTGGAAAAGGTGTTGTCCTACATCGAAATCGGCAAAGGTGAGGGCGCCACGATCATCACCGGCGGCGAGCGCGCCGAGTTGGGCGGCGACCTGTCCGGCGGTTACTACGTGCAGCCCACCATTTTGGCCGGCAACAACACGATGCGGGTCTTCCAGGAAGAGATCTTCGGGCCGGTGGTCTCGGTCGCATCGTTCACTGACTACGACGACGCCATCTCGATCGCCAACGACACCCTCTACGGGTTGGGCGCCGGAGTGTGGAGCCGCGACGGCAACACCGCCTACCGTGCCGGTCGCGACATCCAGGCCGGCCGGGTGTGGGTCAACTGCTACCACGTCTATCCCGCGCACGCCGCGTTCGGCGGATACAAGCAGTCCGGCATCGGCCGGGAGAATCACAAGATGATGCTCGATCACTACCAGCAGACCAAGAACCTGCTGGTGTCCTACAGCGACAAGGCGCAAGGCTTCTTCTGATGGTGACGCCCCGGGTGGTGGTCGCCGCGGACGCTGCCGCGCTGCTCGACCGGCTGCGAGAACAGCACGGGCCGTTGATGTTTCACCAGTCCGGTGGCTGCTGCGACGGCTCGTCGCCGATGTGCTATCCCGACGGGGACTTCATCGTCGGTGACCGCGACGTACTGCTCGGCGTGCTGGACGTCGGACCCGACGGGGTGCCGGTGTGGATCTCGGGGCCGCAATTCCAGACCTGGAAGCACACTCAGCTCGTCATCGACGTGGTGCCCGGCCGCGGTAGCGGGTTCAGCCTGGAAGCACCCGAGGGTATGCGATTCCTGTCCCGCGGACGCGCCTTCACCGACCGCGAAAACGCCGAGCTGGCTGCGACGTCGGTACTCACCGGGGTCGACTACGAGCGCGGCGAGCGGATGCCGGAACGCGCCCCGGTGGTCGCGGCTGCCGTCGAGGCGTGCCCAGTTCCGGCGGGGCGCGCCGCGCCGCTAAAGCCGTAGCGGGCAACCCCGGCAGTATCGTTGAAGCGTGATCCCGCTGCCGCGGCCCTGGCTGTTGACCAGTGCGATGCTGGTCGGGCTGGCGGCTGGCGTGCTGGGCGCCGCGGCCGCGCTGACCGTGGAACACGCCCGCATGCGTCCCGACATTGCGATCGCGTTGGTGGTCGGATTTCCCAGCGCCGTCGGGCTGCTGGTGGTGTTGATGGCCCGACGCCGATGGCTGACGGCACTGGGCGCCTTCATCCTGGCGTTGGCACCGGGATGGTTCGGTGTGCTCGCCCTGGTCGAGGTCGTGACCCATGGGTGAGCACGAACGGGTGGAGACCGAGTCGATGCCGCTGACCGAGCCGTACCGACCCGCGTTCGACACCGGTATGCAGCCGAAAGCCGAGCCCGCCGTGATCGAGCCCGAGGTACGGCCTCGCCGGCGGTGGTTGCGCCGGAAGTCGGCCGACAGCTCCGATCAGCCCGTGAGCGGCCTTATGGCGACGGCGTACACCGAGACCGAAGCGCCGCCGTCTGCAGCGCTTCCGGCGGTCGCGGCGTTCGGCCAGCTCTACCTGAAGTGGTGGAAGTTCGTGTTGATGCTGCTCGCGGTCTGGGTGCCGGCGGGCGCGGCCGGGGCGGGACTTTTCTATTGGTGGAGCCATGACGCCTCCAAACACAAAACCACCGTGGTCTTCGTCGTCTTGGCCTATGTCGTGGTGACGACGGTCGCCGGGCTGATCCTGGCCATGGCGTCCGATCGGCCGCTGCTGTCGGCGCTGTCGATCGCGATGCTCTCGGCCGTCTTCGCCGCTGTCGTCGGCGCGGCCCCGGTGTATGGCACGTTCTACTGCGAGCACAGCCAACGGCCCTGCGTCGCGGGCGTGCTGCCGTACTGAAGCAACCGCACCACTAGGCTAGGTGCCGTGACTTCTCACTATGACGTTGTCGTCCTCGGAGCCGGACCCGGTGGATACGTAGCGGCCATCCGCGCTGCTCAGCTGGGACTGAATACCGCCATCGTTGAGCCGAAGTACTGGGGCGGAGTCTGCCTCAACGTCGGCTGCATCCCGTCCAAGGCGTTGCTGCGTAACGCCGAACTCGCGCACATCGTCACCAAGGAAGCCAAGACCTTTGGCATCAGCGGCGAGGTGACCTTCGACTACGGGGCTGCCTTCGACCGCAGCCGCAAGGTGGCCGAGGGCCGGGTGGCGGGTGTGCACTTCTTGATGAAGAAGAACAAGATCACCGAGATCCACGGCTACGGCCGCTTCACCGACGCCCACACACTAAACGTGGACCTCAACGAGGGCGGTAGCGAACAGGTCACGTTCGACAACGTCATCATCGCCACCGGCAGCAGCACCCGGCTGGTTCCCGGCACCTCGCTGTCGAAGAACGTGGTCACCTACGAGGAACTGATCCTGACCCGCGAGCTGCCCGAGTCGATCATCGTCGCCGGCGCCGGGGCGATCGGTATCGAGTTCGCATACGTACTCAAAAACAAAGGAGTCGAAGAGACGAACCTCGAGATCCAGCCGCGCGCACTAACCAAAGAAGAAGTAGAGCA
>NZ_JBYCLA010000040.1:0-4038 GCF_057473665.1 Mycobacterium sp. TH-M25 | reverse complement strand
TGAGCGAGTTGGTCGCAAGTGACCGCGTTCGGGCGACCGATCCTGACTCCCCGTGCCTTCGCCGCCGCCAATCCAGCCTCGGTTCGCATCCTTATCTATACGAATTTTGTGGCGAAACCACTTTTGACCTGCACCGGTCGTGATGTTCGAGGTGTGGCCGCAAATGAGGTACATGAGTTACGCCTCACGCTTGTTGCGCAACGGGGTCGCCGACAAGACGCCATAAGCAAGTACGACCGAAACGACCGCGCGGCTGCTCGTTAGATGCTGCCGGTGCTCGGCGCGGGCCTGAGGCCGGCAGCGATCGTTGCGAGTTCGTCGCCAGTGAGGTTGTCTGAGCTCAGGTGTAGGAACGTTCCGTTGCGTTGGAGGTGGGCCTGGGATCGATGAGGCCATTCGCCCGCTGGTTTGATCTTTATCGAGATCCCTTCGCGGACCACCTTCTGCCAGCTCTCATCTTTGATCGTGTTCCGGTAGTGCTGGGCAGCATCCGCTCGGGACATCTGCAGGATCGAAACACTGTGTTGTCCGTCGTGGGAGCGGCAGCCTAGCAACACGTACGCCGGAACTGGTGGCCGCCGGCAGGCTTCAACGAACGTGCAATGCACATGCCAGCCGGCGGACCCGCCACCTGGTATGACAACGGTGAATGCGGCGTGCTGTTGTGCCTCGGTAGGGGTTACATAGTGCTGCAGCCGGTCGCGAATTTCTAGCTGGGACTGGATCTGTTCGCCTTCCGGGGGCCTGAACTGGAAGGTCTCGGCTGGGATTGGCTCATCGAAGCTAATCGCGAGCGTGGTGATCTTGTAGAAGGGCTGCTCGCCGCGGATCGCGGTGGCTGCCAGTAGCACGCCGCGTTCCTGGTCGACCTCGAGCTGGTAGCTATCGGCGCCGGTACCGAGTGCGTGCAGATCGCGACGCGCGTTGAGATCGCTGCGCAACCTCACGTCGCTGAGACCCTCTGGGCGGGGGGTGGCGTGAGCCGTGATTGGCCGTGACAGTCTGATTTGGCCCCACCAGAACGGTTCGAAGTGGCTCCACCTGTGTGGCGGCGGGGTGTCGTTGTGAAGGTCTCATTTGCCCCCACTCTGAGACGCGCCGTGGTGGTTGTGACGGCTTGAATTGGCCCCACTTCGCGATGATCAGTGATCCGGAGCGTCCGGATTACTGATCACGGAGGTGAGGGTGGAGGGTAGGTCGAAGGTGGAACAGTTCGCGGACATTCGCCGCGATCGCCGAGTCGACGGTCTGTCGATTCGAGCGTTGGCCGATAAGCATCATGTGCACCGGCGCACGGTGCGCCAGGCGCTGGAGTCGGCGATCCCGCCGCCGCGGAAAATCCCGGACCGGGTGGCGCCGCGGCTTGAGCCGTTCAAGACGGCGATCGACGCCATGCTGCGCAGTGACTTGGATGCGCCTAAAAAGCAGCGTCATACCGCGCGGCGGATCATGGCCCGCCTGGTCGATGAGCACGACGCGCAGGGGTTGTCGTATTCGACGGTGCGCGACCATGTCCGCAAACGCCGTCCGCAGATCCTCGCCGAGGCAGGCCGACCGCTGGAGCTGGGATATGTGCCCCAGACTCATGAGCCGGCCTCCGAGGCGGAGGTGGATTTCCATGACTTGTGGGTGCTGCTGCGCGGGGTGAAAACGAAAACTGCGCTGTTCACCATGCGGCTGAGCTATTCGGGACGCGCTTGCCATCGGGCCTTTTTGACCCAGGGGCAGGAAGCTTTCCTCGAGGGGCATGTGCTCGCATTTGACCGGCTGGGCGGTGTGCCGGTCGACAAGATTCGTTATGACAATCTCAACAGCGCGGTCAAGCAGGTGCTGTTCGGGCGCTCCCGGCAGGAAAATGAGCGTTGGATCGCCTTCAAATCGCACTTCGGTTTCACGAGTTGGTATTGCCGGCCGGGTCATGAGGGCAGTCACGAGAAGGGCGGCGTGGAAGGTGAAGGCGGGCGGTTTCGGCGGAATCATTGTGTCCCTATGCCGGCCATCGACTCGATCGACGAACTCAATGCGCTACTCGAGGCTGCCGATGACGCCGATGATGCCCGCCGTATCGGTAATCGGGCGACCAGTGTCGGCCATGATTGGATATTCGAGAAGACGCTGCTGCGGGCTTTGCCGAACGAGCCGTTTGACACAGCGCTGACGCTGACCCCGCGTGTAGATAGGTACGCGCAGGTCATGGTGCGCTGCAACCAATACAGCGTTCCGGCAAGGTTTATTGGTCATCGGCTACGAGTGAAATTGTCGGCCTCGGCAGTCACGGTCTATGACCGCACCGCGGTGGTGGCGCGGCATCAACGTGCAATCGGGAAGGGCGCCAAAGTCCTGGATTTGGACCATTATCTGGAGATCCTGTACCGCAAACCGGGCGCGTTGCCGGGGGCGACCGCGTTGGCGCAGGCACGCGCAGCCAAGAAGTTCACCGCCGAGCACGAGGCGTTTTGGGCCGCGGCACGGAAAGCTCATGGTGACGCCAAGGGCACTCGGGCCCTCGTCGAAGTGTTGCTGCTGCACCGCCACCGCGACGGAGCCGATGTGCTCGCCGGCATCACCGCCGCGCTGTCGGTCGGATCGACCAGCCCCGACGTCGTGGCGCTGGAAGCCCGTAAGGCCGCCGAACGCCGCGGCGCAGCCGCTGATCTAAGCGATGGTGCCGCTGAAGGCGGACGGGTGGTGATCCTGGCTGATCATCGCTCGGCCGCGGTGCCCGCCGATGAGCGTCCACTGCCGTCGGTGGACAAATACGACATTCTGCTGGGACGGGGAACCTCATGACCCGGCGGCGCAACGTCACTGAGCAGGCGGCGGCTGCCGCGATCGAACAGGGGTGCCGGATACTGCGCCTGCCCACCATCCGCGACCGGTTTGTCGAGATCGCCACCGCCGCAGAGCGCGAGCAGATGACCTACCTGGGTTTTCTTTCCGAGCTGATGATCGCCGAGTGCGACGACCGCACCCGCCGGCGTGCCGAGCGGCGCGTCCGCGACGCCGGGTTCCCGCGGCCGAAAAGGCTGGACGAGTTTTCCTATGAGGCCAACCCAGCAATCAATCCCGCGGTCATCGGACAGCTGGCCACCTGCGCCTGGGTCAAGGCCGGACATCCGCTGTGTTTGATCGGTGACTCCGGCACCGGCAAAACCCATCTGCTGATCGCGCTGGGCACCGTGGCCGCTGAAGCCGGCTACCGGGTACGTTATACGCTTGCGAGCAAGCTGGTCAACGAATTGGTCGAAGCCGCCGATGACAAACAGCTCACCAAGCTGATAAACCGCTACGGCAGAGTGGATTTGATTCTCGTGGACGAATTGGGGTACTTGGCGTTAGATCGACGAGGGGCAGAACTGTTGTTTCAGGTTCTGACCGAGCGAGAGGAACGTTCGGCTATTGCGATCGCTTCAAATGAACCATTTTCCTCGTGGACAAAGACTTTCACCGATCCGCGGCTATGCGCAGCAGTGGTCGACAGATTAACATTCGCCGGAGCCATCATCGAAACCGGCAGCACCTCTTATCGGCTCGCCCATGCCCGAAACACCCGCCCTGCAGGCTAATCCCAATGCCGGGAAGTTAAGGGTGTGACTGTTGAGTCAAGTGCGACACGCGGGGCAAGTGGGTCTATTGCGGTGAAATAGGTGCGGCTCCTGGTAGAAGAACGATCGCCGAGATCAATCTCTACCGAGGAGCCGCGATGCCCGATTCTGCCATGTCCGTCCGGCCGGAGGCCGCCCGCGATGCCGGGCGTGGCGCGCTCGGCCGTGCGGTGGAGACCGTCAGCAGGACGATCACGGTGGCGGCCGGTGTGTTCGGGCCCGGTCACCTGGGCGAGCTGACCCGGCATGTGCCGTTCGAGCTGGTGGATGCGGTGCTGGAACAGACCGGAACGGTGCAGCGGCGGTTGCGGGAGCTGCCGTCGCGGGTGGGAGTGTATTTCGTTCTGGCACTCGGCCTTTACCCCGAGCTGGGATACCAGAACGTATGGAAGAAGCTAACCCACGCCCTCGCTGCGGGATCGCCGTCGCCGTC
>NZ_JBYCLA010000039.1:0-7191 GCF_057473665.1 Mycobacterium sp. TH-M25 | reverse complement strand
TCGATAATGACTTGGTCTAGCTCGCTGACCAACTTGCAGCTGTGGTTTCATCTGTTTCATGGCTTTATGCTGCCATTGACGGCGCGGCCGACGCCACAACCGACACGATTTCACGCAAGATTTCCAGTGCGAGACGGTCTCAACCGACAAGCATTAGCACCGACCTTGACCGCTTATCAGTAGGCGCTGAGTCCCGCGTCAGTGGTCCAGATCTCGACGGTGTCGAACGATCTGGTCGCGGCGTAACGATCGCGTTCGACCAGGATCGTAAGATCGCCAGCCCCAAGGGTTTTCGCCGTGAAGTGCTCGATCAGGCTGGTTCCGGTTGCGTTGCCGGCCAGTAGGTCGTTGACGAACTCGGAATTCCAGGCGACATCGTGGATCAGCCACGGCGGGCTTTCTGATGCCGCAGCAGCCAACGCGCGATCGAACCGTTGGGCCGCAGACCGCCGGTCCCCTCCGCATTGGGCAATGAAGTTACCGGTTTCCACGATCGTCGTGATCGGCAGCACGAATCGGACACCGGCGTCGAAACGCTCCCGGAACAGCCGCTGGGTGTCAGCCGCGACGACGTCTGACGTACGGCCCGGGACCTCGAGAAGATGGCACAACACGCTGGTGTCGATGAACTGGACACGCATGCGGCGCCGCTACGAACCGAAGATCGCGTCAAGCGTGCCATGTACGGCGCGGTTGTCGACGTCGTGGGGCCGCAACCGGTCGCGAACTGCGCTTTCGCCTAGCGATGTTTGACCGACCGTCTCGAAATAATCGGGAAAATCAGTGAGTCGATCAACTCGGCTCCACCCTTGTTCGTCGCGGGTGCAGACAAAGACTGATCGATGGTCGTCTCCGGTCAGCGCGTCCAGGATGGCGGGGCTGTGAGTCGTTGCCACCGTTCTTATCTGGCCGTGGGCCGCAGTGGTTTTCAACCGATCCAATAGCAGTGCCGCTTGGGAAGGATGAAGACCGTTCTCGAGTTCTTCGGCAACCAGGACCCGACTGCCGTCGATTTCATTGAGCACTTGAGGCGGAACATCCAGCATTGCAGCAATGATGGCCAGGAAACGCAACGTGCCATCGCTCATCAGCCGAGCCGCCACGGCACGCCTTTCCCCGCCAATCAACTCTTCGATCGTAACCATGACGTCGCCGAGCTGACTGGCCACCGACGACATATCCGACACCTGAGCTTCAGACAATGAGCGGGTGGAATCCAGCAGCGTGTCGCGCGCGCTCGGATCTGCCGACAGTCGCCGTAAAACCGCCGAAAGGTTATCGGCGTTGCGGCGCAACACATTGTCACGCTCGGGCACATACTCGCGCATCTGATGAGGGACGGGGTCGAGGATGAAGATGCCCGAGATCGCGGACAGCATGATCGCGGCCACTTCGTGGACTTTGGCGCCGGCCTTTGTGGTCGCAGGCACTCGCGTGGCGGCCTGCGCTGTGAGCAGCTGAGTGGCCCGCATGGTAATGGCCGGATTGATGCCGCGTTTTCCGTTGTTCCAGCGCACCGAAATGTCCCCAGAGTATTCATCAGGCGGGTCTGAGCGCAGATATTCAACCGGTTCGCCCTTACGCGTTCCCGACGACCATACCGACCACAACCGCTCAGACCTGATCTTGACAGTCGGACTGACCTGGACCTCAAGATCAAGGTGGTATTCGGACCCCTCATAGCTCGCGGTGCAACCGATCTCAAACGATGAGCTACCCAGCGGCGCGCACCCTTCCGACCCGCCGCGAACCACCGGGCCCGGGTGAGCCCCGTCAAGGGAATCGCGCAGATCCCCGCCAGCAGCGAACGCTGACAGCACAGCTAAGCCATCAAGAACATTGGATTTCCCAGAACCGTTCCGCCCGACAAGTAACGTCACGGGTGCGATCGGGATTTCGGCGTCACGGACGCTTTTGAATGCGGGCAACCGCAAAACAGTCAGCTCAGCTCTCGACACCGCGCGCCCTTCCATCCGTTGCCGCATTCTATCGACCGGTCACCCAGGCTTGGGCTGCGCGCTGAACGCTGAAATCCTTACCACGGTCGGCACGATTTCAAGCAAGATTTTCAGTCCTGGCCGCGAAGATTCGGTTACACGCTGATGTTACCTTTTCGATATGCTTCCCGGTGTGGCTGGAGACGACCTGGAAGCACGCGTATCGGCTCTTGAGGAGCAGATGCGTGACCTATCAGGGCGAGTCCAGTTGACCTCCTCCCGGCCCTGAAGGGCCGGGATTCCGAGTGGGCCGCTCATGCGGCCCATCCAGAGTTCTCACTTTCGTGAGCGCACCTTGCGATGCCCGCACCTTGCGGTGCGGCCCCCGGTCCGGGGGTGGGCGCGGGCAGAGCCCGGGCGAGGATTATTTGAGCAGCGTTGTGGTCCGCGTGGTCTTCGTGACCACATGCGACACAAAGGAAAACCGTTTGGCTCTGGCGGTTTTCGGTTGCCGTGTGGCCACACTTGCGGCACTGCTGGCTGCTGTACCTTGCCGGCACCTCGACTAGCGTGGTGCCGGAAGCTTTCATCTTGTGTCCCAACCGTTGAGCGAACAGGCCCCAGCAGTTGGCGTAGATCCCCTTGTTGAGTCCCGCTTTAGCGGCCGCCCCGTTGGGCAGATACTGGCCGGGGTTGTCGGGGTCCGGTTTGGGTTTGGGTTTACGAACCATGTTGCGGACCGGCAGTTGCTCCACCGCGACGACGTCGTAGTTGGCCGCGATCCTGGTGGTGATCTTCTCCACCCAGTCGCGGCGACGATCAGCCACCGTCTGATGCAGCGTTGCTATCTGGTGCACGACGACCTTGCGGCGGGTGCTGCCTTTACGCCGGCGCGCCTTCTCGCGCTCCAACCGGGCCAGCTTCCCCTGCTCGCGTTTACCCATCCTGGGTGCGCGGAACATCTGCCCGTCCGAGGTGGCGATGGTGGTGGCCACACCACGGTCGATACCGATCGTCTGCCCGGCCCTGCCCGCATCGGGCACCGCCGGTTGCGGCGCGGGGAAACTCAGATGCCAGCGACCGGCAGGGCTGCAAGTGATCCTGGCCATGCCCAGCTTGCCTGCCGGCAACGCCCGCGACAGCCTGAACCTCACCCAGCCCAATTTCGGCACCGCGACCTGCGCCCATCGCTGGTTACCGACCTCCACTTTGGTGTCGCGCACACAGAAGCCTTCCGACTGCCCGCGCTTGCGAAACGTTGGCGCGTTGGCGGTGCCGTCGAAGCAGGCTTGTGTTGCCCGGTCGAAGTCGCGTAACGCCTGCTGCTGAACCGATGATGATCCGGCAGCCAGCCACGCGAACTCCTGACGCGCCTCGGCAAGCTGTTTCTGTCGCACCGCCGGACCCGGCGCCGAACGCCCCGTCGTGCCACGCTGGCGGTGTTCGCGATACCGGAACTGCTCGACCGCGAGGTTCCACACGAACCGCGCGTCCGCGCAGTGGCGTTCCCGCATAAAAACAGCCTGTTCCCCGGTCGGGTACAGCCGGTAACGGTGAGCCACGCCGACAACCTAACTGCGGGTACCGACACCTGTGTGCATCCCGCCACCATAGCATTGGTCTATGTTTTCCGATAACGATTACCGGCGTGGCCGTAGCGTTGTTTGCGCACTTCATGCCCACTTGGTCTTTGTGACGAAGTACCGCCGGGGCGTCCTCACCGACGAACTACTGACCCGCTGCGAGCAGGTGATGCGCCAGATCTGCGCCGACTTCAACACCACACTGGTCGAATTCAACGGCGAACACGACCACGTACACCTGCTGATCGAATACCCGCCCACCGTGCAACTATCCAAACTCGTGAACAGCCTCAAGGGTGTGTCCGCCCGCCGGCTGCGCTACGAATTCACCTACTGGATCAACCAGCACAGCATGAACGGCCACCTATGGTCGCCGTCCTACTTCGCCGCATCCTGCGGCGGCGCACCCTTATCGATCATCACCCAATACATCGACCAACAGCGCCGACCACCCAGTAGACCCGGAAGACCCAAATTGATGCGCTAACCCGGCCCTAAACGGCCGGGCTTGCGCGCTACGACAACTGGTCAGCGAGCAGGACGCGGCTGCGCCGCGGGTCCTCGCCGGAGCCGCAGACCGCGATGTGAGCGCGATCCAAGCCGAACTGCACGATTTCCGTCAGGCAACCAACGCCAGTTTCAACGCGCTGCGGCAAGACTTCGTCGACCTCCGTGCACATGTTGACCAGGGATTTACGCAGCTCAACCAAGCATTTACCGAGGTGCGGGGCAGGCTTGACGGCTCAGCCGCCGGCCAGCAGCGCATCGCCGACCTGATCCAGACGCTGATCGACCAGCAATAGGCTTTCAACACTCCCACGGCATCCGTGTAACGCTGTTGGGCATGCCTGGTTTCCACTCAACGGAGGCGGTGAAGAGGTCGCGGAACTGGTGCCTGTTCGGGTAGAAGCCCGGCTTGGTCCAGGATCGCTGTAGGTTTCCGGTTGGAATGCGGGGCCTTCCTTGAAGGCCGGGATGTCCGGGCGGGACCATAACGAACATCTCGAAATCGTCGGTGATTGCGCTGATGCACCCATCGCTGTTTCCGTAAAGGAAATCGAGCGGGTACCACCGGCCGAGCCATTCGTAATCTGTGTCGGTGTATCCGATCTCGCGCCACGGCGGAGGGGTATGAAGGTATCCGTCGGGTGTGTAGCGTGCAGTGCCATCTATATATAGATAGTCGGTGGACAGGGTATGGGCGATTCGGCGGGCGTGCGGCATTTGTTCCTGAGCAATGACTTTCGTCGACACGACGTTGACCGGACCGCGAAATCGCCGACTGAGTGATGGGAAGTCTGGATCGTTCTCCGCGGCAAGCGGGCCCGGGTCGATCTCACATATTGCATTACCTCCGGCGAGGGCACTAAATGCAGCCGCAATATGTTTAAACGGACTGACGTGAACGTAATTCGCCGAGTCCGGATCTGCATCCTCCCGGATGGGCACACCGAGCATGCTGGCGGTTTTGATTTCACCGATACCGCTGTGGTCGCCTCGGCCGAGGCCATGCCAGTAGCGCATCTTTGTGCTTGACGTCCTCATCTGGCTGTCGGGTCTGGCATCGCAGTTGTCCGTTATCACCAGACTTGTGCTGCGCGCCAGTCGTTGTGCGAGGCCTTACGCAGGACTGCGCGGCCTGAGCGGGCTGGAATCCAATAGATCGGCTCACGGTCGGCCCATTGCTGGGGCTCGTGGATGGTCAGTGTGGTGTCGGTGATGGTTGCGCAGGTGATGTCTTGATCGGCCAGGACTGTCGTCAGATGGGTGGCGTAGTGCGAATCGTCGTAAACCCATACCGACTCGTTCAGGGTGGAATCGTTGGGAGGCCGGCGGTCGACACCGAGCTGGGCGCCAGCTGCGCCGGGTTGAATCGAGGCGTCCCAGGCGGCCAGGGTGTAGTCGTCGCGCCATGGTGTGAGTAGTTCGGTCGATGCTCGCCAGATGGTTGCGGCGTCAGGTAGCTGATCCCGCATGTCCGCGAGCCCGGCCGGGGCGGCGCCGGGCGTATCTGCGGTGAGGCCGACGACGAAGCCGTCACGGCCGCGGGCGGCTAATTCGCTCCACGCCTCGATAGCCGTGGTCACTGGTGTGGCGCAGCTGTTGGCGATCAGGATCGCCCATGCCGCGGGGATTACCTCTGCGCGCTGCGCACCCAGTGCCTCGGCGCGACGCACGGCCTGTCTGATTGTTCGAACGCCGGCGATGGGATCGAACGGGTACATCGAGCCGCTTTGCCCAGCAGGAGGGACGATCCCCACAAAGTGCAAGCCCCCGTCTGGCTTCACGTCCTTCCAATCCATTGTGAACAGTGAGGTCAGTACGGGATGCTCCGGGCGTGGGCCGCGGGCCAGAACCAAACCCTTGTAATAGCGGGCGATTTCGGTGAGGCCGTAGACGAACTGGGTTTTCATGGTGTCGGTGAGAAGATCTTTGACACGGGGATCTAATTCGATTCTGTCGCCGTAGATTTCACCGCCGCCCCAGCTGGTGTTACCGATGTCTAACCCCACGACAAACGTCGAGTGGTCGAACTCTTGGCGGGCTTTGATCAGCCTGTCGGCCGCGTCGTTGTCTTTCTCGCGTTGGCACGACACCAGCAGGGCGCTGAACAGCGACCCGTCCTTCTCATCGCCGAGCGCGGTGAATGCTTTCTGGTACTGGTCGATGACTGCGTCGTCGAGGGCGCGGTTATTGCCGTATTCGATCGCTTTTTGTTGCTCAACGCTGGGGCCGCCCGCTTCGGCGAACTGCTCGGGGTCGGCCCTGAGGTGTTCGCGCAGGATCGTAATCCACTGTCCCAGTTCCCAAGTCGCGAGAAATTCTGTATCAGCCATTGGTCGCCTTCCTTGAATGCGTTCGAACTTAAACCGCCCGCCGCGGCACCGTTTATGATCTTCTCTATGTCCGGGCCCGAAATCCAGCGCCAGGTGCGCCAGCAGCGCGCCGACATCGACGCGCTTTACGAGCTGGTCCAGGGGGTTGATCAGAAAGTCGATGCCCTGGATGCCAAGCTCGATCGGCGCGTCGATGCCCTGGATGCCAAGCTCAACGAAATGGGTGGCCAACTCGCGGACGTTCTACGTTTGCTCGGCGGCCGGTAACGAATGTCCCCGGACCGAGGCGCGGATCTGCTCTAGCCGGAGCCGGCCCGCCCATCCCGTCTCGGTCGGGTCGGTGATGGCCGCGGTGTGGCGCTGTATTTGGGACAGTTCGGCGGCGCCAAGCGCGGTGGCGTAGCGCTGTTCGATCCTGTCGCGGATCTCGGCGAGGCTGGGAGTGTCCGCGGGTGCGGCGAGCTCGCCCATCGACCTCAGCGACGCGCTGACCTGTTCTTGCATTTTGGCCTGCTCGAGCTGGGTGAGCAGCCTGGCGCGCTGGTGGAGCTTTTGCTGAAGAACCATCGCATTGCGCTCGACGGCCTTGCTGGCGTCAGCGGCGGCGCTGAGCGCCTCGTCGTGTAATCCCTTGAGGTCCTCCATGTTTTGTTCGGCGGTGACCAGCTCGACCGCCAATGCGTGAGCGGTGTTGTTGAATTCGGCGGCGGTCACGATGTCGCCGGCGTCAGCCGCGGTGTCGGCGAACCTGACGGCCTGGCGGATATCGGCCTGGAGCTTCTCGATGTCGACGAGCTGATGGTTGAGGCGCATTTCCAGTTGGCGGCGCGCCGC
>NZ_JBYCLA010000038.1:0-4721 GCF_057473665.1 Mycobacterium sp. TH-M25 | reverse complement strand
GGCGTTCGGCCAGACCGAACGAACTTTCTTGATGTACTCATCGGCCGCGGACAGCACCGGTGCCGGTGGATCGCCGAGGTCATTTCGGCCACCATCGATCAGCACGTAGTCTACGCGATAGTGATAGATCGCCGCGTCGCCAGCGAGGCGCTCCATGAACGGCACACCAGGCGGTGAAGCGTTGTCCACGCGGTGAAGAAAGCCGGTGCCGCCTTCAGCATCCAGGCCGAGGTTCCAACCTTCCTTGCGGGCAACCAAATTCGGATAGGTCGGGAAGCTCGGGTCGCCTGTTCCGCCGGCGAAAGAGTCGCCAACCACAAGCAGCGTTGGTTTGTGATCGAACATTTGGTTCAAGTTCACGATGATCTTGTCGGCGTAATAGGTGTCGCCGTTGAAGTTGAGGTGTCGGCCATCTTGCGCGAGAAGGAATTTCGCTTCGACGTCGGTGTACCAGCGCTGCGCCACCGGGTCGATCACGTAGGCCCCAATGGCGTCGGCGCTGCGACGGAGTCCGTCCGCCAGGGCGGGGTAGTTCGCCGAATCGTCGGATGCAGCGAAGTTGGGGAGGACGACGATGATCTTGGCCTGCGGCCAGCGCGCATGCACGTCGTTGATGTACTGGTCCGCCGCCGCCAGCACCTGCTCCGACGGGGCACTCAGGTCATTTCGGCCGCCATCGATGAGAACGTAATCAGCATGATACGTAGAAACGTCACGTTCGAGCCGATCGATGAACGGCGCATGCACGGGCGTTGGGGTGTCGGTGTGAGAAACGAAGCCGGTGCCGTCTTGGACGTCGGCGGACAGACTCCAGCCTAATTTGTCGGCCACTAAATCGGGGTAGGCGGCGGCGTAGGAATCGCCGACCACTAGCAGTGCAGGTTGGTGGTCGAACATCGTCGACGGCGAGGGCACGACAACGCGCGGCGCGGCAGCGCTGCCCGCGCCGCTGGGCAGCCCAGCGTACGCCAGGCCGCCAACCGTCAACGCCAATGCCGCGACGACAGCCGTCAGGATCAGCCGACGGGAGCCGGGTAATCCGTTACGCGCTGACATATTTCATCCTTTGACGACCCATTTCCCGGGCGGCCCTTGCGGGCTGAACGGCGTGCACATCGAGTCGAGCCTTAGGATCTGACTGTCGCACGAACGCTGCGAATACCAGGATGAAGAACAAGAAGGAAGCGGCCTGTAGGAGCGACCCGCGCAGCAGGATCAGCATGTAGAACGGCAGAATGCAGCCGAGCACGCTTGGCATGTGGTGGCTCTCGAATTGAGAGTGCAGACCGGTGTCCCAACGATGCAGGCCGAAGCCCAGGGCGAACATCGCGACAGCGAGCACCAGCCAGCCACCATTCAGGAAGAGCTCGACCCACAGGGGCGCGGACAAGTTGGTGAAGCCATACCCGCGCATGTTCGCGATGAAAATGCCTGTGTCGACCGGCTTATCGGACCACATACCCCGCGGCACCCACCAGAGCAGCACACCGTAGAACTGCCTGCCGGGAACGATTCCATCCCGCGCGGCGATCAGGTATCCGTTCATGAGTTGTGCGAACGAGTCGTAGTCGTCTGACATCAGCGACTGGATGGGGTTGCTCGCCTTCAATTCGGCCTGCTGGCTGACTCGGAATGCGTCGGCGAGCGGGAACACAACAAGCAAAGCGGCCAAAAACCCCAACGACGTAAGGCGGAAGCGTCGGACCGTCGCGAACAGTCCATAGGCGGTAGCGACCGCCAGCATTACGGTTCCAGATTGGTAGCGAGCATTCGAGATTGGATTCATGTTGTCGGCTAGCAGAATTCCGATGACCCAGAGGAGCACGGTGTTGCTGCGCAGGACTCTTGCGGAGACATCCTGACCTAAGTGACGTGCAATCTTGGCTTCGTTGCGGAAGCGAACCAGGGCGATGAACGCCACCAGCAGAGCCATGGAACTACATGCCCGCAGGACCACGCCCACGCTCTCGGTCGGGAAAACGGCGATTCCGATGTCTTGGGCTTCGTATCGGCTGTGCATGAACTGCAGCCAGCCCGTGTTCGACAGGTAGTAGAGATTCAATAGGACGGCGAACACGCAAAGCACCACCGTGCGTGAGTAATTGACGCTCAACAACCGGGTGGCGATCTCGGGCGCACGCTTCACCGCCCGAAAAGTCCGCCGCATCGAGGTGACGTTGTCCAACCCTGCGCCTGCCAGGAATGTGCAGCATCCGACAATGACGATCAGCGCACCTGCAGCGATGAACGTGTTGTCCATCCTCGGGACGGTCCCGGGCCACTCGTTCTCGCGAAGCTGGGCCAAGGGCGCCAGGCAGAGAAACATATAGGTGTAGGACCAGAACATCACCTCGAACAGGCGGCGCTCACCACTGCCCATCAGCCAGGCGAATCGTGCGGCGCACATCACCGTCGCCGGTAATGTCCACAGCCAGTAGGAGTTCGGCGGGTTACTGGTGAAGGTGATGATCGCGGCGGGCCCGAACACTGCCATCGCGGCGAAGACCCACACCGTAACAAGCGCGTCGCCGGTCTGCGTCTTCGCGTGCAGGCGTAGCCTCGTCGCGAGTGGTAACGGCATGGGTGAGCCGACATCGAGACGGTCAATGACCGCAGTGTTCGATGTACTGACGCGCGATGAATCCAGCTGCGTACGTTCGGGTGCGTAGCGGGCCGCCGGATCGACCCATGGCTTCACTCGGAGCAGTGCCAGCACCACGTAGAACGTCATCGCGGTCGCGATACCGGCCGCGACGCCCTCAGCGGTGCGGAACACCAGCCCGGCGCTGGGCACCGTCACCAGCATCACCAGCACGTAGTAGATCTTGAGGTTCAACGTATCGGCGCTCCGGTTGAAGGTGCGCAGAAAAATTGTGACCGCGACGGACCACGCGGCCAACGCGAACTCGAACGCGATGATCGGAATGATCGTTTGCGTCGCTTCGAACGTGCGGCCGAGGACCAGTTTGCCGATGTGCAGGGGAACAAAAAACAGGCCGAGACCGAGCAGGAGAGATCCGGAGCGGGTGACCAAGGTGATTCGGGTCAAAGACTTCCACACCTGTGGCGGTGTCATATTCTGGCGTCTGCTCTCGGGTATCACCGCCAACGGAAGGGCGCCCACCGCGATGGCAACGGGTGCCAGCAGTGCCGTTGCACCGCGTAGCGCGGCGGCAATCCCCGGGTTCAAGATGACCGAGGTGAAGAGCAGCACTGCAAACACGGTCATTTGCTCCAGACCGGAGTCGGTGCCGTACCGGGCCCGATGCTGCCAGCCATCGGAAATCCAGGCCCGGTAGCCCTTGATGCGCGGGACTATACGAACGGCCATAAGCATTCCGAGCAGTGCGCCGAAGGCGAGCGCGGTCCAGCCCTCGAGAAGGTAAGCCGTCGTCGCCACCGGTAAGTGCAACCAGGTTGCACCGAGCAGCGCGGCGGAACCGACGAACCACAGGCCGTCCCAGAACGCCGCGACATGTGCGCGGCCTTCCGCGATCGCGACGTATCTGAGCACGTCTTCGATCAGCACGATCGGCGTCGCAACGATGATCAACAACGCGGGCAGACGGATGCCCGAACCCGCGACCATCCACATGACAGCCCCCACGGCGGGACTGACCAACAGTGCACTGGTGATCGCGAAGGAGCCCTCCCGTCTGATGTCGGATGCGGCGCGCCCCGCCGTGAGCAACAGCGGCGTGCCCAAAGCGCCGCGCAGTACACCGATGGCGGCCGCCAGCAGCGTCAGCAGCAGCGCGATCTGGCCGAAGTTCTGGCTGGCCGTAACCACCGCAACGGCGTAGATGATCAGGCCATTACTCAGACTGGAGAACACCTGGTCGACAGCACCGCAAATGGCGCGGACCTTGCTGATCGACAAACCTGTTGGCATGGCTCAGTCCCTGTTTCCCGTTGCCCAGATCTTCTCGAAAGCCCCGATCGAATCGGTGGCGCCGTGGTTAGAGAAGAGTTCGAAGGTGGCAAAGCTTCCCTGCCACTCCGAAATACGCGGATCGGTCACAACCTGATGTGTCCCAGGAAGATCCACGGTCACCTGGTCACCGTCGATCGTCAAGCGGACATCGTAGGCGGTTACTCCGTCGGCATTGAGCGGCCGTTTGAAGCTATTGGCCGCGATGACCTCCAGAGGTGAGATGTCGTCACGTGAGACGGCGAGGTTCCAGTTGATCGAGGTCACGACGAAGTTGATCGCCAACGGCCTGGTCATCGGCGGAACGCCATGGTCGATGCCCCGCGAGACGACGAGTGTGACTGCACCCAGCGTGCCCGATCCCGGCCGGAAGACGAATCGCGCACCGATGCCCTTTACCGAGGAACCGAGATCGGGTGAACTGAAGAATGCGCCGGCGCTGCCCTGGGTCGTCGGTCGGTAGGTCAACCGGCCGTGCTCAATTCGGAGTCGGTCGCCGGCATCGTCGGGGCTGGCCACGGTGGTCGCCGGTTGTCCGCCGTCGAAGCGGCGGGGTGCTGGACCGTCGGGCGTGTTAGTGAAGTCGGCTTCGACCCGGATGCCTGGCGGGCCCAACAGCGCGTGCTCCCGTACGAATCCCCACCAAAGTGTCACGGCAACAATGACTGCCAGAACCGCGGCTAGGAAAACCTGGGCCGCCGGGACAGCAGTTCGGCGCGTTCTGAGGGTAATCATTCGCTTTCCCTGTACAAGACTTGACTATAGGCCTTCGCCAATTCCCTTCCGACAC
>NZ_JBYCLA010000037.1:0-3258 GCF_057473665.1 Mycobacterium sp. TH-M25 | reverse complement strand
TCGGTATCGGAATACAGATAGGGCACGGCCCGCGCGGGTGGGCCGCCGAACAGGCCGGGCGGAGGGACCTCGACGGCGGGATCGAGTGTGTGCAGGTAGGGCGCGAATCCCCGCAGCGGCCCCATACGAGCCCGTAACCAGCTCGGGCTTGCGTTCTCGGGCAAACGAACCCACGCGAGCGCGTCGGCAACGGTGATGGTGTGCTTGTCCTGGCCCTCGAGCCAGTCGAGGAACTGGATCAGCAGCTTGGCGTCGCGTCGCAGCGTGAACCCCAACGACCGCCGTAGCTCCAGATAGTCGGTCAAGGCAGTGCGCAGCTCGGTCATGACGCGCCGCCAACCGGCCACGGCCGCGCCAGTGCACGAAGCCCTTCGACGTCGACCTTCGCATAGATTGCGGTGGTCAATGGTCGGCGGTGACGCAGCACTTGGCCGATCTCGGTCAGCGGTGCACCGGCAGTCAACATCGAGGTGGCCGCGCTGTGACGCAGCCGATGGGCATGCACGACGCCCAGCCCGGCTCGCAAGGCGACCTCGGCGACCACTTGGGTGACACCGACACTGGCCAGTCCCCGGCGTGGTGCCCGGCGCCGAATGAATAGGTAGCGGTCGAGAGCATCAGGTGGTCGATCGTGCCGCAGGTAGTCCACGATCGCCTCGCCAACGTCGACCGGCAGAGGAAGACGATCGCGACGCCCACCCTTGCCGACGACCATGATTTCTCCTCGCCGCCAATCGATATCGTCCAGCTTCATCGCGGCGACCTCACCGCATCGCAACCCGACACGCGACATCAACAGCAGCATCGCGAAGTTGCGCCTACCCGCGCCTGATCCCCGATCACACGCCGCTAGCAGGGCCGCCACCTCAGCCGGCTTCAACGCTTTGGGCAACCCCGGATCGCGATAAGCGACTCTCGGCACGGCCTCAGACAGCGACTTCACGGTCAGTCCTTCGACGTGCAAAAACCGCAGCAATGCCCGCATCGCGCTGGCCAACCGCTGTGTGGTTTTGGGTGCCTGCCCAGGCGCCCGAGCCCGAATGAAGCCGCTCACGTCACCCGCTTCGATAGCGATCAACCCCTGCCCGCCGTCGCCGGCGACGTGCTGTTCGACGAATGGCCGGATATGGTCGACATAGCCGCGGACCGACGCAGCGCCCATTGCCCGCTCGCCGAACAGATAGGCTTGGAACCGGTCCAACAAGGCCTCGGCCGGTGTCAGCACGATCGGCGCAGAACTCGACGCAACCCCAGCCTTCCTAAGGTGAATCAGCAACGGCGCGAACGCTTTCGCGGATTTGGGGCGGCGATGGCCGCCAGCGTGGCGGGCCGCCAGATACCGGTCGATCATCGGCGGAGCCAGATCCACCGCGTCGATCCGCTGATCAGCCATCCACCGACTCAGATGCGCGATCCAACCCAGCTGGCAGACAGCCGAATTGGCTGTATAGCCCTGCCGCTCCAGGTCAGCGGCGAACCCGGCCGCATACGGCTCCAACGGTCCCACCACAAACGAACGCAACACATGAATCATGACGCTCTCCTCTCCTATAACGGAGATCAAGCGTCCGCCGAAACCCTCTGAGATTATGCCGATATCGGCAGCACGGAAAACGTCCCTACCAGCACCGGCCACCCCGACGTCGGCATAACCAGAAGATCGGAGTAATGGGTTCGGCAGCGTTGCCACGCCGCGCCGGGCAAGTTCGCCGCGATCGCCTCGATCAGGCCGCGGTGGGCATCGGAGGTGACCAGCCGGACGCCGTGCAGGCCGCGGGCGACCAGGTCGGCGAAGAAGGTGTTCCACGCCGGGCCGGTCTCACTGGTGGCGACTTTGACCCCGAGCACCTCACGGTGCCCGTCGGCGTTGACGCCGGTGGCCACCAGCACGACAGCGTTGACCACCCGCCCGTCTTCGCGGACTTTCATCGTCAACGCGTCAGCCGCGACGAAGGTGAACGGCCCCGCCTCGCCGAGTGGGCGGGTGCGAAACGCCTCAACCTGCCCATCAAGGTCTGCCGCCATCCGCGAGACCTGCGACTTGGACAAACTGGTGATCCCCAACGTGGCCACCAGCTTGTCCATCCGCCGGGTGGAGACCCCGAGCAGATAGCAGGTCGCCACCACCGAAATCAGTGCCGCCTCAGCGCGTTTGCGGCGCTCCAGCAGCCATTCCGGGAAATACGAGCCCTGACGTAGCTTGGGGATCGCCACATCGATCGTGCCGACCCGGGTGTCCAGGTCGCGGTGGCGGTAGCCGTTGCGGGAATTGATCCGTTGCGTGCTGGCCTGGCCGTACTCGGCACCACACACCGCATCGGCGTCGGCACTCATCAGCGCGTTGAGCACCGTGCCCAGCAGCGTGCGCATCAGATCCGGCGACGCATCGGCCAAACCTTTCTCCAACAACGCGGCAGGGTTCAGAATATGGGGAGCGGTCATCGTGATGGTTCCTCTCGAGAGTGCTTTGGAAGGTTCACTCGAAGGATCACGCGGTGACCGCGCTCACGTCCCGAACGACACACCGGGAAACGATCACGCGATCCGCGTTACACCACTATCAGGGACGCAACTATAGTTGCCGTCCCCAACAGCGACCAGATCGCCGAGACTCGGCGCATCCCGAAAGTTCATTGTGGTCCATGTCCCCGGATTCCGACTCCTGGTGCCACGGGCTGTGACGGATATCGATCCCCTACTGAGACGTGCTGGGCCTACCCGTTGATACGCCGGTCCGTTCGTCCGCCTGTCGCAGGCTCCGAGACGGCTAAAGTAGCGAGGACTCGTTTTGGATCAGCAACGAGTTTGCAGGGTCGATAAGTCGAACAGGCCGGTGGCGCTTCGGAGCGCAGCTACCAGCGTGCCATCGTATTTCTGACCAGTTGTTGGTCGACGAGAAACGTCTTCCCGCCGCCATCACCGGGCATGCCTCGTAGGAAAAGAAGCGTTTCGTGAGACAAACCCCGGTGCGGCCAATGTGAGACAAAACGGATAACGCCAGTTCAGAGCGGCAGGCATATGCAGCAAAAAATGCGAACCTACATGTCTATGTAGGTTCTCAGTTTTGACTGCACTTCCGTTGCACTTGTGCAGTGAAACTGAGAATTTGGCGGCATGCGCGGCAGAGGACCGTGCGAGATGCCGAAGCCGTTAGCCGCCGGCGAAAAGCAAGCAGCCTTATGCCCCAGTGATCGCCTTAGCTGCGATGTCGATTAGGAGATCACGACCCCCGGTGGCAAAGAACCCTGCGAGCTGGTT
>NZ_JBYCLA010000036.1:0-4837 GCF_057473665.1 Mycobacterium sp. TH-M25 | reverse complement strand
CACTCATTTTGCCTTCCGGCCAGGTAGCTCAGTCGGTACGAGCGTCCGCCTGAAAAGCGGAAGGTCGGCGGTTCGATCCCGCCCCTGGCCACCACGTTCTACCTGCATAGACACGGGTTATGCACTCGGTTGTTGGTTTGATTCGTCCGGTTCTTGTCCGGTCTTGGGTATTGAAATCTCCGTCGCGTGAAGCTGGTCGAGGTTGGTTGCGACCTGGTCCAGTTCGTCGGCGTAGAGGTCGCTGTAGATGTTCGCGGTCACGGTCGGTGTGGAGTGGCCCATCGTTTTCTGCACGTAGCGAAGGTCTGCGCCGGATTTGCGGGCCAGGCTGGCATAGGTGTGGCGCAGCTCGTGAATCGTCAGCGGTGCCAGGTCGGTTTTCTTCAGGACTTTGTTCCAGTGCGTGTGCCGGCGCCAGTTGTTGGATCGCAACAGTTTTCCGTTCGGTGAGGTGACGGCGGGCTCATCAGGTGCCCGGCCGCCGATCCGCGTTTCGAGGATGTCGACGACGACTTGGGGGAGCGGGACGGCTCGGATGCCGGCGCGGGTCTTCGGTGGCCCGATGACGATTCGGCCCTCGACTTCCGGTGCGGCTCGCCGGACGTAGAGGCGACGGGCTACGAGGTCGACGTCTTTGACGCGGAGGCCGACGAGTTCGGACCAGCGCAAGCCGGTGTAGGCGAGGATGGTGACGACGTCACCCTGGTCGCCGCACGCGGTGGCGAGTGTGTGGACTTCAGGAGCGGTGAGGTAGCGGTGACGTTCCCGCTCGGGAATGCGGCCTGCGGAAACGCCAAGGGCGGGGTTCCGGTGAATTCGACCGTCCTGGTGTGCCACGTCCAGGATCGAGCGCAGGAGACGCAGCGTCGACACCTTCGCCCATGGTCCGACCGTCAGGCCGTCGACGAATGCCTGGGCGTCGGCGCGGGTGATTTCGTCGACGGGGATGTGGCCGAACCGCGGCGCGATGCGTAGTTCCCAGTGCTGGGTGTAGCCGCTCCACGTCTTCGGCGACACCGCGCGCTTCTTGGAATCGGAGAACTGCGTCCAAATCCGGCTCAGTGTTGTGCGGCCGAGGCGTGGGTCGAACCGGCGTGCACCGATCGCGGCCTCGTTGTCGCGTTCGGATTTGAATGCCTTCGCCTCGCGCAGGGTTGGGAACGTGGCCGATGTTTCGACCCAGCCGGACGGTGCGTTCGGATCACGTACCAGGTAACGGACCTGGTAGCGGGGTTGCCCAGCCGCATTGTTGCGCTTTCGGATGCCGCGTGGGGTGTTGCCGGCCATTACCGACGCAGCTGCTTCAGCCAGGACCGGACTTCGGCACAGTCCCAGCGGCGCACCCGCTCCGATAGGGTGTAGCACGGCGGGCCGATCTGCTCGCCGGTCGTTTCGCGGATCGCCGCCCAGCGATTGAGGGTCGCGGCGGAGACGCCGAGTAGGGCCGACACCTGTTCTGCGGTCAGCAGCTCGGGGAAGTCGCTTGTGGCGACGAGAGCCTCTCGGAGGCCGTGAGTGACCATCACTTCACCTCGCTGCACGGATCGAGTCGAACCAGGCGCGCGTGCGCGGCAATCCGGCGTCGACGTCGGCTTCGCCGCCGGTGATTCCCCACAGATCGAAGGCCCACCGCTCTAGCGCGGCGATCGTTGTCTCGCCGCAGCGCCGGAGTTCGGCGTCATCGCCGAGGACGAGAGCGGTGCCGGTGACTTCGCCGCACGACCAGACGTGCCGGTACTGGTCCCACCCGTCTCTGCGGACGAGGTTGGCACGGTTGATCAAGTCTTCTGCATGCCGCGCGACTTGATCTTGGTCGGGCGGCTCGAAGATGGACCAATCATTCACTGCGCTGCCCTCCGGCGGTCCGCGATCTTCCGTATTGCTTTGCAGTGGAGCGGATTTGCTCATCAGACCAGAAGTCGGATCGCACCTTGGCCACTTGTCCGTCCCCGCCGATGACATAGCCCGTGCCCGGCCCGTCAGGGCTGATTCGGTGCGCCGGTGCTTTGTCGGCCATGCCGTCGCCGAGGACCATCGCCACCTCGTCGCGGGATCGCAGTCGAAGCGCGATGGTCTGGGTGAATAGTCCTCGCATCGGTAGAACTTCCTTGCGGGGGTCTTGCAGGAACGCGGCCACCACGATTCCCAGCGCACGGCCTTTGGTGAGAATCCGCGACAACGAGGCGGCGGCTTCTTTGCGCAGTGCCGGATCGCTCATGTATGCGGTCACTCCGGCCAGTTCGTCGATCAGCAGCACCGCGAGAGGCGATGCCGTGGTCGGACTGTGCTCACGCGCGCGGCCTGCCATCTCATTGCCGCGTTTGTTCATCACCTTTTCCAGCGAGGCTAAGGTCTCCACGGCATCGATCTCCGTGGTGGCGATCTTGGTGAATAGACCGGACCCGACCGACAATTCGATGCCGTACTTCAGGTCGATTCCCACCAGGCGAACCACACCGGTGGCCACAGCGGGGCCGAGCCCACCGGCGATGCCCCAGAAGACGGAGCCTTTGCCCGCGCCCGAGCAGCCCACGCAAAGGGTGTGCCGGCCGCTCAATGGGAGGGTCCAGGCGGCACCGTTTTCGCTTCGCCCGAGCGTGACCCGCGTCGTTGCCACTGCTGTCGGCGGCGCTGCGTGACCTACGGTCGACAGCTGTTCCCGCATGACCAGCTCGATCCGAAGCGTCCCGGGTGAGACGACAACGGATCGCGCCGAGTGTGCGCCCGCAGCGTCGCGGATCGCGGGAACGGCGCGCTCCAAATCTTCAACGGTCTGGCCCATCCTTGCTCGCACCGTCAAGCGCAGGCTGGTGTGAGACACGTCTGTTCCCAGCAGCTTTGGATGAAACCACCGTGTGGACAGGACCTCTCGGCCCTCGTTGTCGCGGCGTGTGACTTGCTCAGAGGCCGACAAGCCGCAGCGCTTGCACAGCTTCTGCCAGGAGACGTGGGCCCAGATTCGCCAGCGCAGCAGCCGGGCCGGTGTTGCGAACCGTTCTTCGTACGTCTCGGGTGAGCGCAGTCGCCATGAGATGAGGGCGACACCGATAACTCCCACGATGACTGCCACGCACACGCCGAGACTGGTGAGGAAATTCAGCACGTGGTCCAGTCGGAGCGGGGTGTCGGGATCGACCGGTGCGTACGGATCGGGATTCATGCCGATTCCCGGCTTGTCGTTGCGCTGGCGGATGGCTTGCCCGGCGCCCTCATATCCGAGGCTCGGAACGACCAAGCGATCCTGGAGAAATCGCCCGACCGCTCGACATACGGCAGCGCCATGAGCCCGTCGAAAACGACCGGTGTGAAGGGTGTTCCGCTGGAATTGGTCGGCGCAGACGGCTGCGTTGGTGCGGCGAACTTCACCGTCACCGTTCGGCTGCGCTTTGGTGCGGCCGGATCACCGTCAAGCACTTCGACCTGCCACATCGGCAAACCAGTGTCGCGGTCCCTCGCTTGCACGCGGTTCTCGCCGGAGGACTTGTCGAAGTCGATCATCGGCGTCACCTCGGATACGAGGAACGCGCCGAGGGAGAACACCTGGTCGTGGCCGATCTGGAGCCATTTGGGAATGGACATTGCTGAACCTTTCGGATGGATTGACCTAGATGACTACCCAACCTAGTCGTCTAGAGTAGTAAGTCAAGCGATACGCCGTATTTGGTCGTTTCGCGAGGTTTCAGCGCGCTGAGAAGTCGTATTCCAGCAGGTAGGCCGACGCCACCTTTACCGTGTCGCACACCTCGACGGCCACGTCATTCGTGTCGTAGGCCGTCCGAACCACCGTAAGGACAGGTGCCCCTGCCGGGAGTTGCAAGGCACGGCGCTCTTCGGGGGTGGGCATTCGCGCGCCGACCTCCTCGGTGAATCGCGCGAGGGTGTGGCCAGTCTCTTCGAGGCGCGCGTATATGCCGCCCGGCCCGGTGTCGGTCTGTTCGATCTTGGTGCCCTGGGCGAACGCGGCAGGAATGTATGAGGTTGCCGTTTCGACTGGTCGGCCGTCGGCGAGGTAGCGGCGTGATCGAACGACAACCTCGTCGGTAGGGATCAACCGAAGGCGTTCGGCCACAACTGAATCCGGCTTCTCACGCGTAACGGTGATGTTGTCGACCTGAGGTGTGTAGCCGGACTTCTCCGCTTCGACGGTGAACGCCGCTTTGCCGCTGGCGCGATGTCGCCGCGCGAAGCGATCGGATGCGAGGCGCCGAATTGGGGGAGCGGGACGAACGAACACGCCGCGACCGTGTTCGGAGGTCACCAATCCCTCCGAGCGCAGTTCTTGCACTGCCTGGCGCACTGTCATCCGGGCGACCCCGAAATGCTCAATCAGCGCGGCCTCGGATGGCAGGCGTTCACCCGCTTCTAGCTGGCCAGAGCTGATGGCGTCACGCAACATGCTCGCGATCTGCCGATATGGCGGTTTATCGTCCGCCCGGTCGATCTGGCCAAGTTGCAGCACCTGAGAGCCTTCCCATACATGTCGAGGCGACTAGTCTAGGGAAACGACACGTCCCCTGTCACTACTGGAGTCGGCCGCAGAGGAGTCTTGCGCATGGCAGCCACACCAAAACACTCGGTCAGCGTCGCTGGCGTCGTGGTCCGCGACGACGACCGCGTGTTGGTCATCAAGCGCGACGACAACGGTCACTGGGAGGCTCCAGGCGGTGTGCTCGAACTCGATGAGTCGTTTGAGGCCGGGGTTCGACGTGAGGTGCTGGAAGAGACCGGACTTGAGGTCACGGTCGAGCGGCTCACCGGCGTCTATAAGAACTTGACTCACGGAATCGTCGCGCTGGTATACCGCTGCCGACCTGTAGGCGGCGAGCCGCACGCCACC
>NZ_JBYCLA010000035.1:0-6523 GCF_057473665.1 Mycobacterium sp. TH-M25 | reverse complement strand
CGTCACCCGCGGTGGGGGAGTCAGTGTGCACCGTACCGACTGCACCAATGCAAGGTCTTTGCAGGATCAGTCCGAGCGCATCATCGAGGTGCGCTGGGCGCCGTCACCATCGTCGGTGTTCCTGGTGGCGATTCAAGTCGAAGCGCTCGACCGGCACCGCCTGCTCTCGGATGTGACCCGTGTGCTGGCCGACGAGCGGGTGAACATCTTGTCGGCCTCGGTCACCACTTCAGCGGGGGACCGAGTTGCCATCAGCCGCTTCACTTTTGAGATGGGCGACCCCAAACACCTGGGCCATCTGCTGGACGTGGTCCGCAATGTCGAAGGCGTTTACGACGTTTACCGGGTGACGTCAGCGGCGTGACGGTGACGGCCGCCGGGCGACTGGACTTCGCCGCCGCGCGGCGCACGCCATGCTGGACAGGTCAGTCCCGACGCGCGGAGGTGATGGTGACCTCCTTGGCGGGCTTGCCGTCGTCGCCGCCGCCGGCGACACCGCCTGCGGCGATCTTGTCTATCACCGCGAGTCCGGACTGGCTGACCGTGCCGAAAATCGTGTACGTGGGCGGCAGCAGCGAGTCGCGGTAGACCATAAAGAACTGGCTGCCGTTGGTGCCGGGTCCGGCGTTCGCCATGGCCAGTGTGCCCCGGGGGTATACGACGGGTATCTGGAGCGCCGGTTCGCCGGGTGGGTACTGAATGGTCGGGTATTCGTTGGCGAACTCATAGCCCGGGCCGCCGGTGCCGTCGCCCTTGGGATCGCCGCACTGCAGCACCGACAGCGCGCGGGCCGTGGTCAGCCGGTGGCATTCGGTGTTGTCGAAATAGGCCTGCTGTGCGAGGCTCACGAAACTGCTTACTGTGCAGGGTGATTCGTTGTTGGCTAGTTGTAGGCCGATCCGGCCCCGGTCGGTGACGATGGTCAACCCGATCTGGGCGGGATCGGTGGGGGCCTTGCCGTTGGGTGGTGGGGCGGCCTGCTTGCCGGCCGGCCCGGCGGTCCGCGGGTACTGGCAGTTGGCTCCCACGGCGGGCCCGGGGAAGAACGGCGGTAACTTCGGGCCGGTAATCGGCGCGGCCGGCGGCAACGTGGACGGTGCTACCGACACGGCGCTGCTCGACGTCGTGGCGGCTGTCTTGTCGGCGTTGTGGTGGGTGCACGACGTCAGTGTCACGGCGACGGCGGCGATACCGGAAACGGCGATGATGCGGGGCAGTTTCATCGTCATCAGTCCAGTTGCACCGACTTGATGGTGACCTCGGTGGCCGGCGGTCCGTCCTGACCGTCGCCGGCGATGCCGCCCTTGGCGATCTTGTCCAGGGTGGCCAGGCCGTCCTGCTGGATCTTGCCGAAAATCGTGTAGGCGGGCGGCAATGGCGTGTCCTTGTACACCAGGAAGAATTGGCTTCCGTTGGTGTTCGGTCCGCTGTTGGCCATCGCCAGCGTGCCCCGCGGGTAGATCACCGGCTCCTGGGCGGCTGGGTCGCCCGGCTTGTACTCATCGACCGGATATTCGTCAGCGAACTCGTAGCCCGGTCCACCGGTGCCGTCGGCGCTCGGGTCACCGCACTGCAGAATCGACGAGGTCAGCCGGTGACACTTGGTGCCGTCGAAGAATTTCTGCTGCGCCAGACTCGCGAAACTGTTTACGGTGCAGGGTGATTCGTTGTTTGCGAGTAGCAGTCCGATAGGTCCCTGGTTGGTGACCATGCTGACGCTGACCTGCGCCGGATCGGTGGGCACCTTGCCCGTCCGGGGTGGTTTGGCCGGGTTGGCCGGCTGCCTGGGCGAGGGCGGGTACTGGCAGTTGGCGCCAAGGTCGGCGTTCGGCGTGAAAGCCGGCAACGGCGCACCCGTTGGGCTGGGAGCGGAGCCGGTCGAGGTGCCTGAGCTGGAAGAAGAGGTGCCTGAGCTGGCCGATGCCTTCTTGTCGTCGTGACGGGTGAATACGACGGTCGCCACGATCGCCACCACCGCGACTACCGCCGCGATCGATCCTCCGACGATGGCCAGAGCTCGACGACGACGGGCCTGCTGGGCGCGGCGCTCGAGTTGCCGCTCCAATTTGCGCTTGGCTGACGCTCGTCGCTGTTCGTTGCTCGGCACCGCCGGTCCCTCCATGATCGCGGGCTGGGTCTTGTCGAGTGTGCCAGTTCATCCTCGATGAGGGTGGCGCGACCCGTCGCCGATCACCTGGATGGGAAACTGTGAGACGTGTTCATCACGGGATTCCCGGCCGGGTTGCTGCAGTGCAACTGCTACGTGCTCGCACCGCACCTTGGAGCCGACGCCATCGTCATCGACCCAGGCCAGCGCGCGATGGGCCAGCTGCGTCACATTCTTCACAAGAATCGGCTGACGCCGGCGGCGGTGCTGCTCACGCACGGCCACATCGACCACATCTGGTCGGCGCAGAAGGTGTCCGACACCTTCGGCTGCCCCACCTACATCCATCCCGAAGACCGCTTCATGCTGACCGACCCGATCAAGGATCTCGGGCCGAAGATCGGCCAACTGCTTCTCGCCGCCATCTTTCGGGAGCCCAAGCAGGTCATCGAACTGGACCGCGACGGTGACAAGATCGAACTGGCCGGTATCAGCGTCACCGTCGACCACACGCCCGGCCACACTCGTGGATCGGTGGTGTTCCGGGTCGGCGGAGACAAGGATCTGGTGTTCACCGGCGACACCCTGTTCCAGCGATCAGTGGGCCGCACCGACTTGTTCGGCGGCAGCGGCCGCGACTTGCTGCGTTCGATCGTCGACAAACTCCTGGTGCTCGACGACAAGACCGTGGTGTTTCCCGGGCACGGCAACTCCACCACCATCGGTGACGAGCGGCGGTTCAACCCCTTCATCGAGGGGCTGAGCCGGTGACCGAGTTTTTTGCGCCAAAGGGCGTGCCGGACTACGTCCCGCCGGAGTCGGCTCGGTTCGTCGCGGTCCGTTCGGCGCTGCTGGGCGCGGCGCGACTGGCCGGATACAGCGATATCGAGTTGCCGATCTTCGAGGACACCGCGTTGTTCGCCCGGGGGGTGGGGGAGTCCACCGACGTGGTGTCCAAGGAGATGTACACCTTCGCAGACCGGGGAGACCGCTCGGTGACGTTGCGGCCGGAAGGCACCGCCGGGGTGGTGCGCGCGGTGATCGAGCACGGCCTGGACCGCGGCGCGCTGCCGGTCAAGCTGTGTTATGCGGGCCCGTTTTTCCGCTACGAGCGCCCGCAGGCGGGCCGTTACCGGCAGTTGCAGCAGGTCGGTGTGGAGGCCATCGGCGTCGACGACCCCGCCCTGGATGCCGAGGTGATCGCCGTCGCTGACGCGGGCTTCCGCGCGCTGGGCCTCGGCGGGTTCCGCCTGGAGATCACCTCACTGGGCGACGACACCTGCCGCCCGCAGTACCGGGAATTGTTGCAGGACTTCTTGTCACGGCTCGATCTGGATGAAGAAACCCGGCGACGCGCACAACTCAACCCGTTGCGGGTGCTCGACGACAAACGCCCCGAGGTCAAGGCGATGACCGCTGACGCTCCGGTGCTGCTCGACCACCTCTCCGATGCGGCCAAGCAGCACTTCGAGACCGTGCTGGCATACCTGGAGGGGTTGGGGGTGCCGTACGTGATCAACCCCCGGATGGTGCGCGGGCTCGACTATTACACCAAGACCACCTTCGAATTCGTGCACGACGGATTGGGCGCCCAGTCCGGGATCGGCGGTGGTGGTCGCTACGACGGGCTGATGCGCCAACTCGGCGGGGCCGACCTGTCCGGCATCGGGTTCGGCCTCGGCGTCGACCGGGCGCTGTTGGCTCTGCGCGCCGAAGGACTCGACATCGGACCCAGCGCACGCTGCGACGTGTTCGGCGCGCCGCTGGGCGGGCGGGCCAAGCTGCGACTGGCGGAACTGGCCGGTCAACTGCGTGCGGCGGGTGTCAGGGTCGATCTTGCCTACGGCGACCGCGGCCTCAAGGGGGCGATGCGGGCGGCCGACCGGTCCGGTGCCCGGGTGGCGCTGGTGGCCGGCGACCGCGACATCGACGCCGGAACGATTGGTATCAAAGATCTGCGGACGGGCAAGCAGGTCGACACGGCGACTGATTCGGTTGTCGGCGAAGTACTTTCGCTGCTAGCGCGGGACGAGGCTGGTGAACTGTGTGCCGGTGGGGAAATGTTCAGTCGCCGCGAGGCCGAGTGAGCGTGAACTGCTCGACCACGCTGATGGCCCCGTAGGGGCCGTTGACCGCGTAATGGGTGGCCTTGATCGAGGTGTTGCCGCCCGGCCTTCCCGGGTCGACGTCGAAAGCGACGAAACCACAGGGGTTTTGGCTGTCGCGGAACGCCGACCACGGCGCTTCCTCGACCACGTAAACCGGAGTTCTGCGACCGATCCCGTCGCGTGAGTCGCCCAGGCCGGTCACCACTCGGCATCTCGGTTGCGGGAAGAACAGTCCGTTCGACGGCGCGGCGGTTCCGCCGCCGCCGATGACCAGGTGCACGGTACCTCTCGTCGTGTCGATCGTGTCGCCGTGGTCTTGCACCGGGATCGGGGTTCGGGTCTCGGTGTCCTGCGCTCCGCGAATCGGGTGGGAGCGTTCGTAATGATGCTCGTGGCCGCACACCACCAGATCGACGTGATAGCGGTCGAACAATGGCAACCAATCTTGGCGGACGCCCAGGTCGGCGCCGTTGGTGTGATCGGCGGTGGACACCGCGGTCTGGTGCATGCACACGATCACCCAGTCCACCCGCTTGTCGGCCCGTGCGTTGGCGAGTTCGTTTTCGAGCCAACGCTTTTGAGCGCCACCGGAATAGCCGCGGACGTAGCTGTTGCCACCATCCTGGTAGCAGACGTCGTCGTTGCTGAGGCTGATTATCTGCACCGAGCCGGCCTTGAACGAGTACCACAGGCCCCGCAATTCGGGGTCCGCTGTGGTGTCGGGCAGGTCAAAATAGGTCTGATACGCGGCGTAACCGATTGGGCCGTTGCCGATTTCATTCTCGTGGTTGCCCGCGGCCGGCATCCACGGCCGATAACGGGCGGAACGGCTGTTGTTGTCGAACCAGTCCGACCAGGTGCGGATGCGATCGTTGGACAGGTTGGCATAACACAGGTCGCCGTTGACCAGGTTGAACAATGGGCCGACCCGCTCGATCGCGGTGGTGATGTCCCCGGCTGCCGGCGACCCCAAGTTGTCGCTGCGATAGCCGGTCGTCGTCTGCCTGCCCAGTGTCGGGGTGGCCTGATCGCCAAAGCTGGTGAAACGCAATGGACTCCGTCCCGACGGAGCGGTGCGCACGGTACCCAGCTCTGGGTCGGTGCCGTCGTGTAGCGCGGCGTACACATAGTCGGTGTCGGGCGTGAGGTTTGCGAGTCTTGCGTGGTGTACCCGGACTTCGGTGCGCGATTTGGCGTCGCGATAGGTACGGGTTTCGGCCGGCACGGTGCGGCCGAAACCCCCGGTAGACGTGCCCGCCATGACGCGCGGGTTGCTGACCGGCTCGGTGGTGTGCCACGACACGACGACTTCGCTGGAGGCGTCCCTGCCGAATTGCAGATGCAGGCCGCCCACCGGTTGGGTTCCGCTGCGGCTGGGCCGGCTCCACAGACTGGGCCCAGGCCGGGGCGACCCGACAAGCGCGACGGCAGCGGCGCCCAGTCCCGCCCCGACGAGCGTTGTGGTAGCGCCGGTCGCCAGTAGCGTTCGACGGCTGATGCCCGGCGCCGGCTTGGTGTCCTCGTCCGACGGTGACTCTTCGACCATGCCTCTTTCTTACCTGCTGCGGCGTCGAGGGCCGCCGGAGGTCAACCTGGGAGTACGCACGCCCCCGCATGCCGGCCCGATCGCGGCGCCGAAGGCATTGGCGAAAGCCGACAACACCGCTCTGCTTAAGCATTCTCTCAGCTTTGTGATCGGTGCGAGATTCCGGTTATGCGGTCTATTTTGCGATCCCCATTAAGGGTGCGATGGGTTAGAAATCATCGACGTCCGCTGAATGGCCGACGCGACTTCTCACGCGGGTGCCCGGCGCTGGTTGTCGGCCCTGTCGTTGACCGACGCGAGAAGTGACCGGGATCCGCCGCGACGGCCGCCGGCGTCGTCGCACCACGTCGCACACACGTGCTTGTCGCAGCTCAATCGCTGATCGGCGTCGAGCCTGGCGTACCGGACACGCTCGCGAAAATTTGCCGCCGGCCTGCCAACGGCCAATGTCCAGCGGGTGCCGCGAGTGGTCTGGTATTGATGCGCGCCGGTCGTCGCCGAGAACGTCACGTAGCGGCGGCTTTACGAATTCCCGACCGCGCAATCTCTCTTTGGTATTTCTCAGCACGGGATGCGCATCTGTGATTTAAGATTACCGAGCTGTCAGGCATCAAACATACGCTCTTAGCGGTGATCGAGTTGCATTGACTCGACGGCTGGGGCGAGAGGTCTGACTCTTGGCTTAAGGAGGATCGGTGTCGTTCGTAACTACGCAACCGGAAGAGCTGTCCGGTGCTTCTGCGAGTCTCGCCGGGATCGGTG
>NZ_JBYCLA010000034.1:0-5353 GCF_057473665.1 Mycobacterium sp. TH-M25 | reverse complement strand
ATCCGCAGCAGCACCACCCGCAGCGTCGACGGATTCACCACGTAGAGGATCAGCCCGCGGCCGTCGCCGAAAGTAGCCGTCCACTGGTCGGAGAGCCGGTCGTAGCTGCCGGTGCGCTGTGGGTCGGCGGCCAGCGCGTCCAGCGTCGCGTCGACGTGGGCGCGGACCTGTGGCGCCAGCTGCTCGTACTGCCGGCGCGGAACGTCACTCCAGCCGATCTGGTAGCCCACCATCTACGCGCACCCACTTCCCGTCACCGTCCCTGATCGACAGGCCAGTGTCGTCACCGGCGCGGAATCGGGCGATCGCGGCGCGTTCGTCGTCGGTCGGCGGACACCGGCGCAGATACGCCCGCCCCCACCAGGTGTCGAGGACCGCGACGACCGGGCCGAGGTCGAAGGTGTCGGCGGCGGTGGCCAGTGCGGCACGGAAGGCCGCCTCGAACTCGGACAGCTCGTCGGGGGATACCTCGGCCAGGACGGCGCGGATGGCGGGGCCGGTGCGGGGAAAACCGACGGAATCCACCGGGCCAGTGTGGCATCCCGGCGGCCGTGGGCCAGCCGGGTGGCATCAGGTCGCGTCCCAGGTTACTCGGCGTCGCGCCAAAGGATGGTAACTCGGTGACGAATCAGTACAACGCAGCGCATGCCACGCATCGCCGAATTCGCAGGGATTCTCATCTACATGTACTTCCAAGACCACAACCCGCCGCACTTCCATGCGACCTATGGAGGCGCGACTGCTCTGTTTGCGATTGCAGATGGGTCGGTCGTGAGGGGCAAACTGCCCGGCCCCCAAACGAAGCAGGTGCAAGAATGGACCGCAAAGCACAGGGTGGAACTGGATGACAATTGGCAGCGGTGCATGAATGGTGAGTCCCCGGAGTGGATCGACGGATAGGAGGGCAGCCGTGTACGGGCTGAAGGAAGACTGGCTTGTCGTGCGAGCGGCGGCCGACTATCCCGCTGTCACCGTGACGTTCGCCGACGGCACCACGCACCGGTTCGACCTGTCCCACTTGTTCGACCGTCCCGGAGTGTTCACGAAACTCCGCGACCCGGTTTTCTTTTCACAGGTCGGTGTCGTCAACGGCGCACTCACCTGGCCGGACGGTACCGACCTGGCTCCAGACGCGATGTACGACCAATCCCGCCGCAGCTGAGCCCGGCGATGCCACCCGCCCGTCAGCCGGGCGGCAGCAGGTCGGCGAGCAGGCCCATCGTGGCCGATTCCAGGGTAGCGCCCTCAGCGAATGCGGCAGGCTCGCACTCGGCGCACTCGGAGATCACCGCGGCCAGTGATGCCTTGTCCATGAGCCAGCGCACCGCCTTCGGGCTCGGCACCGGATACGTCTCCACACCGCCGGGTCCGTGCAGCAGACCGGGCACCAGCTCGGCCTTGCCCTCCTTGGCAGCACGACGCACAACGCTGGCCAGTTGCGCCCCATCGGCGCGGTACACCAGCGCCAGCTCGTGCGGGCAGGTGCTGACCAGCACGAGGCGTTCCTCCCGGGGAGCCCAAATCAGCAGGTGCATGTCCATTGTCCTTTTGTGGTCGGGTGCGGCGGTGGCCGCACCCGACAGACCACGTCCCGGACGCGGGACCTCCCGGGTGCGGCGCGGCATCGGGGCGCCGGCCGGTCCGCCGTTGAGCAGCGCCGCCGCGGCGTCGACGAGTGCCCGCGCCAGTGCCCGTGCCCGTGCCCGTCTGCTGGCTACAGGGACGTGACACCGGACGCGCAGCGGTGCCGCTGTCGCACCTGGCGGTTAGGCTGCCCCGGTGCGTCCACCCGCCCTGCCCGCGGCCGGTACCGCCGCCGAGTTGGACCATCACATGCGCGCGGCGATTCTGCGCACCGCGGCTTCCGCGCAATCACCAGCCACCCGCCGTGCCTACGACAGTTCCTGGCGTCGATTCGAAAACTGGTGCGCCGCACACCAATACCAACCCCTTCCAGCCCGGCCTGACGTGATCGCCGCCTACCTGGTCGATGCAGCCGGGACCGTGGACGTCGACGGCCGGCACGCCTATGCGCCATCGACACTGGCGAAGTGGCTGGCCGCCATTGCCGATCGGCACCGCCGCGTCACCGAAAGCCTCGATCCCTGCGGCCATCCGCTGGTACGGGCAACAGTCTCGGGCATCCGTCGCGAGTACGCTGCGGTCGGGGACCGTCCCCGCAGTCCCCGCGAGCCGCTGCTCACCGACGATGTGCTCGAGTTGGTCAGCGCCGCACGCGATCAGGTGCGCGACTGGTCCGACGCTGTCGGCGAACGGCGCGATTCCGCGCTGATCATGATGGGTTTCGCCGGGGCATTCCGGCGCAGCGAACTCGTCGCGCTCACCGGCGCTGACGTAGAACTGCACCCGCTCGACGGACTGCACGTGCACGTGCGCCGCTCCAAGACCGATCAGCACGGTGACGGCCGGGTCCATGCGCTGCCGCGCTCGGCGGACCCGCGGCGGTGCCCGCCATGCGCGTTCGCGCGTTGGGCACACGTCGTCGTCGCTTTCGACCGCGAGGGACGGCCCGGCGTCATCGCGGCGCTCGATGCCGCAGACGTACTCGACGAGCACCTGTGCCGTCGGCGATGCCCGGAGATCTCCAGCGCGCTTCCGGTGTTTCGGGCGATCAGCGGGAAGGGATTGCTGAGTGGGCGTTCGCTGTCGGGAGCCGCGGTGCACGCGGCGGTGCGCCGTCGCGCCATTCGGGCCGGATACTCCGAAGCCGCGGTGGCCCGCCTCGGTGCGCACAGCCTGCGGGCCGGGTTCGTCACCCAGGCTTTCCGTAACGGAGCCGATGCGGTGGCGATCATGCGCCAGACCGACCACCGCAGCGCCACCATGGTCGCCCGCTACGCCCGCGAAAAGGCGCCGCTGATCGGGAATGCGGTCACCGAGCTGGGGCTGTGACGGCGACTGGTCCGCGCGAGCGATCGGTCTGGCTGTTGTTCGCCGACTGGTGCGCCGCACGGAATCTGCCCGTGATGCCTGCAACGCCGCTGGTGCTGGCGCAGTTCTTGGCCGAGAACCCCGCTCCTGTCGGTACCCAACGCCGGCGTGTCGGTGCGATCAACGCGGCTCACCGGCGTGCCGGACACCGCGCACCCGGCCACGCCGAGACGGTCCGGATGCTGTTGGATGCCCGGTGGTCCGACATGCGCAGGGAACGTAGCGCTGCGGCTGTCGACGCTGTCGGCCGGATGCCCGAAACAGGCTGGCCCACAGCGTTGTTCGCCAGCCGCGACGCACTGCTTCTGGTGTTGTGGGCGGCGGGGATGCCGTACACCGGGATCGCGGTGCTGAGGATCAGGGACATCGCCGGCGGCGGCAACCAGCTGACGGTGACCTGTGCGGACGGTGATGTGTTCACCACCCCGCATGAGCTGGCGTCACCGGAACTGTCGCCGGGTGCGCTGTGGCGGTACTGGCGCGAGATTCGAGCTATCCAGCATCACACGCCCAGTCCCCGCCGAGTTTCGGCCTACCTTGCCGGGAACAGGCGGACGCCGGTATCGGCGGCACCGCCGGACCTTCCGGTGTTCACACCAGTCGACCGCTGGGGCGACATCGCCGTGCCAGCCGAGCCGTTGAGCGCAACCGGGATATCTGGAATCATCTCCGCGCACGTGCACGGCAACACTCCGGCCCATGCACCGAGGACGCCACCGCGACGCGAGCTGGATCCGGAACCCACCGAGCCGCGCACGGACGGACCTGCGCTGCTCGACGACGGCACCGTCACACGGGGAATTGCAGCTCGCCGCCGCGCCGCTCGCGACCTTGCCGCTGCCGACGATCTCCTCAACGACGTGTCGAGACGTGCCGACCAGCTGCTCGCCGAACTGCTGCACCTGCTCGATGATGGGAACACGTCACCCGAGCGGTGATCATTATCAGCGGATCTGATAGAAGCACGGCGACAATGTCCTACAACGCTATGCATTGACTACGCCGACACCTCCGGGTATCGATCCGCTGCGTCGTGTCGGTGCGCAACTTCACCGCGCCGCAGCACGCTCGTGACTCGGCGAAGTGGAACACTGCCCGGCATGGCATCTGGCGACCAGTCCGTGTCCGCCGCGCGAGAACGGCTGCGCCGGGAGCTGGAACAGGCCAACCAGGTAGTCAAACAGGCTGGGGCATACCGGGTCGAGTCCGACGGATTCGAGTGGATCGACGAGTCGAAGCTGCCCGTCGAATTCAATGACTACTACCAGAACCTGCGCTCTGCGGCATATGCCATCGGAGCGTGGTGACCGTTACGCTGGTGCACCACGCCGGATTCCAGTACGACGGATTCGCGTGCAGCGGAGCCGAACACGGCACGCCGGCACAGGTGGCCGCGTCTCTGTACGACAACGGGTGTCGGCTTGTGCAAGTCCTCGGCCGACGCGACGATGCCCTTGATTCCGGTCGTGCCGCAGACCCCGATTGACGGTCGATGGCACCGAATCCTGCTGCAAGGCAACATCGATGGCATCGGTCAGACGGGGTTGCGAACAGTGCCGGTTTCGCGATGTCGACGGCGGGGACTGTATGCAGCTGCTTCTGCGGATCCTCGCCGAGATGAACGGTTAGGTACCTGATTGCCGGGAAACCAACGGCGTCCTGGTGGGCCGACACGCAGCCGTCGCGCCACCGGGGGCCCGAAACGGCGCCGCGGTGTTTCCATGCACTCGTCCACCCACGACGAGGAGCTGATCAATATGCCCGTGTTCTACGAACTTCCCGCCAGCGAGCTGGTCGCCGGTGTCGAAACCGATGACGGTCAAGAAGTTCTCGATGTGGTGATCGACAGGGGCGCGGTCACTGCGACGGTGTATACCCCACGCCCTGACGATCCCGGTGCCGACGAGGACAACCGGGCCAATTCCGAGTCCCGGATCTACACCGGGGACAGCTACGTTGCGTTGGGCGTTTTCCTCGATACCGCGGTCGATCTGTCGAGACATCCGAAAGCCATAAATCGCCGCGACGGATACCGGTAGGTCGACCATGCCCCGTGCCGGTCACTTTTCTGCGACTTCGATCTTCACAGTGCGTGATGCGCTGCGCGGAGACGGCGGGACTCGAACCCGCGGCCGGAGTGAACCGACTACGCCTTAGCAAGGCGCTGCATTCGCCGCTCTGCCACGTCTCCAAAGTTGTTGCACCACAGTGCAGCAGAGGTCGGGGTGACAGGATTCGAACCTGCGACTTCCTCGTCCCGAACGAGGCGCGCTACCAAACTGCGCCACACCCCGTGACCGGCCTTCGCGCGGTGACCGTTGACCGTTGAGCCCTCTCCCGGGATTGAACCGGGGACCTTCCCATTATGAGTGGGATGCTCTACCACTGAGCTAAGGGGGCA
>NZ_JBYCLA010000033.1:0-4827 GCF_057473665.1 Mycobacterium sp. TH-M25 | reverse complement strand
CTCGGAGTTGGCGCCCGGCGACGTCAAGCGGGTGCACTACTTCGGCGAGGAGATGGTGTTGTTCCGCACCGAGTCCGGCGAGGTTAACGTGCTCGATGCTTACTGCCAGCACCTCGGCGCGAACATGGGTGTCGGCGGCACCGTCGAGGGCGAGAACATCGTCTGTCCGTGGCACGGGTGGCAGTGGCGCGGCGACGGCAGCAACGCGCTGATTCCGTACAGCAAGATCGGCTGCAAGAACAACGTCCGGATCAAGACCTATCCCTGCACCGAGTGGTACGGCTTCATCCTGGTGTGGCACGAACGGCACGGCCGGGCCCCATACTGGCAGCCGCCGGTGCTGCCCGAGCTGGAAACCGACGAGTACTACCCGCTGCACCCGCACAGCCGCATGCTCAACCGGGTCAAGGTGCACGCGCAGATGATCATCGAGAACGCCGCCGACCCGTATCACGTGCAGTACGTGCACAAGGCCGCCAACCCGGCCAACACGACCTCATTCGAGGTTGCCGGTTACCACTTGCACGCCACCGTCAGCGCGCATTTCGGCGGCGGCCGGTCACAGACCTGGCTGACCCCGAACGGCCCGGTCGACGCCAAGATCGTGTACGACAACTACTCGCTGGGCCTGGGCATCGTGCGCTTCCCCAGTGACTTGGTGGCCACCATCGAGGTGACCGGACAGACTCCGGTCGACGAGGACTACACCGACTACTTCTATACCCAGGCGTCCGTTCGCGAGCCCGGCGATTCCGGCGACATGCCCACCGGCCGGGCCGCCAAATTCCTTGCGTTGCAGCAAGAAGTCATCAAGCAGGACTTCTTCACCTGGGAGAACATGAAATATCTGGAGAAGCCGAACCTGGCTCCGGAAGAGGCGCACGACTATGCGGCGCTGCGGCGTTGGGCGCACCGCTTCTATCCGGGCGAAGAGGCCGCCGCCGACGACTTCGGTTACACACCAAACGGTGTTCCCGACCCGGTCGTTTCGAGGGCCTAGGGAAGCGATGTCTCCCTTACCAGTTGGGGCGGCGCCCACATGCGACGGAAAGCCTTTCGAACCGCTCGATTTCGGTGTCGAGCGGTTCAGTGTCGCGGCAGTCCTCGACCGGCGTGCCGCGCAATATCCCGATCGGGTGATGATCACCTGTCGACTGCGATACCGGCACGTGATGAGCGAGGGCTACCTGAGACCGTCGGACCCCGCCGTCGTCCCACACCCACAGTGGTTTCGCACAGGGGATCGCGGTACTTTCGACGGCGACCAGAACCTGACTTATACAGCGCGGGTGAAGGATTCAATGCTGCGGCGCGGCGAGAACATCTTCTCGGTCGAGGTCGAGACCGTGGTGATGCGGCATCCAGCGGTGCTCGAGGCCGCGCGATACGTGAAAGTCGTCAGCGAGTTGCCGAAGACGGTCGTCGGCCGGATACGCAAGGACGTCCTTCGCGCGCGCATAGAGTCGGACCCGCGACCTGGGATCGCGAAGCCCACGGATACATCGTGAGTCGTTAGACGGGATCAACAGAGCGACAGGGAGAACAACGGATGGCCATGACTTATCAGCAGCAGTACGTCCTCGACGGCGCGGTGGCGCGCGACGCAATCTTGAACTTGGCCGCACGGCACAACCGGTGCTTCTCCGACGGCGACCGCAACGGGTGGATCGCGACGTTCCGTCACTCGGGCGCGCGTTTCAGCCGCGACGGTGAGGATTTCACCGACCTACGGGCGGCGTTCGACGGCGGCAGGGGGCGGATGGTCACCGTCGACCACGAGATCAGTGTCGACGGTATCAACGCAACCCAGCGATGCGTTGCGCTGCTGTTCACCGGCGGCTCGACGCTGCGTGCCACCGGGGTTTATCGCGATCGCCTGGTCTACGAGCGTGGCGGCTGGTACTTCACGTCCCGTGGGCTGCAATGGGATTCGGTGCCGGTCTCTACGTGACGTCGATCAGCTACAAGCTCGCCTTCGGTACCTACGACGACGCCCTGCGGATGGTTGGGGTGGCGTCGCAGCCGCGAGTTGCCGGGACGGTGGTCAGCGCGGCCCGGATCCAGATGTTCGCTGCCACCGTCCAGGACGCCAACCCGGCGTACTGGGATGCCGACTTTGCAACGCAGACATGGGGAGGGTTACTGGCTCCACCGGCGCTGCTGATGGGCTGGCTGACCCCGCTGCCGTGGCAGCCGGGCGGAGCGCCGCCAGTGGCGGCGATTGCGCTCCGGGTTCCGCTGCCCGGCAGCACAATCGTGAACGCCGCCAACGAGGCGGAATTTCCGCTGCCGATCCTCGACGGCGACCGACTCACGATCGTCGAAGAAGTGCTCTCGGTGTCACCGGAGAAGCAGACCAGGCTCGGCGTCGGGCATTTCGTCGAAACACTGGACACCTTCAACAGGCAGGACGGCGCGGTGGTGGCGACCAACCGGAACACCTTGTTCCGCTTCACTCCCGCTGGGTCGTCGTGACCATCGACTGGGAGAGCGTCACGTTGCCGCTGGAGCTACCGGAGGTGCGTGATGAGATCAGCTATCAGCGGGTGGTGATGAACTCCGGATCCACCTGGGACTACACCCCAGTCCACTTCGACCCGTACTATGCCGAAAAGCACGGGCATCCAGGCATTTTCATCAACACCATGCACATCGCCGGCTTCGCCGACCGGATCGCGACCGATTGGGCCGGGCCGCGCAGCCGAGTGGTTCGGCGCAAGATGCGGCTGACCGGATCGATCTACGCCGGTGACACGATGGTGGGCCGCGCCAGCGTGGTGGCCACACCCGCACCAGGACTGGTCGATCTGCAGATCGAGGTGATCAATCAACGCGGTGAGTTGTGTTGTCCGGTGGAACTGACGCTGCGGTTGATCGAGTGACGATGAGCGACGGTGGATAAGCATCTGGCGGGGTGTCGGGGGTTTGGTGCGGATGACCGCTCGGATGCGCTGGTAGCCATAGGCCAGCAGTCACAATTGGCACATCAGGCCCACCGAGGAGACGCCTACCGATGTGCCCGGCTCATAGCGAAGTGCCCGTCGCTGCAAAAATATTCGCTCTGAGGCGGGCACATTGAATACCCACCCTCGCGGAGACCGATGTGGCTGGTGTGGCTAAACCCGGCGCACTAGCGCGCCAGCGGCGGCATCGTGAAAAGCTGGTCGTAGCAACGATGATCACGGGCTTGCGGCATGGGGCACGACCTCTGGAAAGGCGACGTCAACTTCGCTATTGATGCTAACGTAGCAAAAAAGATGGAGCCTGGCGGGTGCTGTGATACTCAGAGGCGTGCGATGAACACTGACTGGCAGCCCTACACCTACCGGGTAAGCCTGCGGCGCACCGATCGAGTCTGCCGGCCAATGGAATTGGATCTGGACGGCACGCCGACCCCGCGCACCGGTACCGTTCGGCGCCGACGTTTACAACGGTGTGATCAAGTGCTTCGGCCAGCCCGGCACGTATTCGTATTTCCAGACCGGCATGGTCATGAACGGCACTGCAAACATTTTCGGGTGCGACGGTGAGCTACCCCGACCCGTCGAAAGCCCCAGAGGGCCGTTCCATTATCACGGCACCATGCGTGGCGAACCGGTAAGCGGCTTTGCGTTTTACGAATGATCGCCGGCCCTGCACCGGGATTGGGAGCTGATCGGGGTGCGGTCGGACGGAAGCTGACCGAACCGGTCACCCGCCGCCGGGTGGCTCCCAGGCGAATCCGCCCGGGGTGCTGACGCAGGTCACCGGGCTGCCGAAGTTGGACACAGCCACGGAACCCTCGGCGCCACAAGGCATACCGACCGCGGGCCGGGTGTCCAGGCCGGTCGGCGTCGTCGTGATCGGCTTGGTCGTCGTTTTTGCAATCGTGCTCTTTGGCGCCGTCGTCTCGGCCTTCGGTGTGGTTGAGGGCGCGGCCTTGGTCGTCTGCGGAACCGTCGTCGTCGGCGCCACCTTGGCGACCGCGGGCGGTGGGGGAGCCACCGGCGGCGCAAGCGGGGGAATCAACGCGGGCGCCGACGTCGTCGGTGCGGCGGACGACGTGGTCTCGACACTGGCCGGCCCGTCGTCGGTGTGGGACGCCGAACGCAACGCCTTGACGCCGGCGAACCACGCGATCAGCACCACCGCAATCACGCCGCCGATCGCCGCCGAGTGGCGCAGTCGGCGTTTGCGGGCCTCGGTGGCCTCGTCGTCTGCCGGGGGTGCGACAGCGGTGGTGGAATCGTCGACGTCGTGGGCCGTGAACTCATCTGGGGTATCGGAGCTAGCGTGGCCGTTGGTGGCGGGCGCCGCGACGGCCCCCGGAGCGGTGTCGCCGTTGGCGCTCGCCTCGCGGAATATGGCTGCCACGCGGACCTCGGACGTGGCGCGGATGTGTGACCTGTTACCCCCGGTCGATTCGAGCGCTTTGGCGAAATCCCGACATCGGCGGAACCTGTCGACAGGGTCTTTTGACAGCGCGCGGCCGAAGATCGCGTCGAATTCGGTCAGGTCGGGCCGGATTTCGCTCGGTCGAGGCGCGCGATCGGTGAGTTGCCGGTTGACCACCACCGAGGGATTGAAATGCGCGAACGGCGGTGCGCCCGTCAATAGGTGAAAAGCACTCGCCGCCAGGGCGTATTGGTCGGCTCGGCCGTCGAGTTCGTCACCCATCAGCTGTTCGGGTGCGGTGTAGCCGGCGGTCCCGATGAACATGCCGGCGCGGGTCAGCGTGTTGTGGGCGCCATCAGGGCGCGCTATACCGAAGCCGGTCAACGCAATTCGTCGTCGCTCGGTGGGCGACTTGTTGATCAGAATGCGGCCGGGATTGACGAAGCGATGCAG
>NZ_JBYCLA010000032.1:0-4011 GCF_057473665.1 Mycobacterium sp. TH-M25 | reverse complement strand
ATCCCAATGCATCCAGGTGATTTCGTTGTCTTGGCAGAACCCGTTGTTGTTGCCGTTCTGGGTGCGACCGAGCTCGTCACCGTGCGAGATCATCGGCACCCCTTGCGACAGCAGGGTGGTGGCAAGAAAATTGCGCTGCTGATGGGCGCGTAGCGCGTTGACTTCTGGATCGTCGGTCGGGCCTTCGACCCCGCAGTTCCAGGAGCGGTTGTGAGTTTCGCCGTCGTTGTTGTCTTCTCCGTTGGCCTCGTTGTGCTTCTCGTTGTAGGACACCAAGTCGCGCAGTGTGAAACCGTCATGGGCGGTGACGAAGTTGATCGACGCCACCGGGCGCCGAGCGGTGTGCTCGTAGAGGTCGGCCGAACCGGTCAGCCGTGAGGCGAACTCACCCAGCGTCGCGGGCTCGCCTCGCCAATAGTCGCGCACGGTGTCGCGGAACTTGCCGTTCCACTCGGTCCATTGCGGCGGGAAGTTGCCTACCTGGTAGCCGCCCGGGCCGACGTCCCACGGCTCGGCGATCAGCTTGACCTGGCTGATGATCGGATCTTGTTGTACCAGTTCGAAAAACGCGCTCAGCCGATCCACGTCATAGAATTCGCGAGCCAGTGTTGCGGCCAGATCGAAGCGGAACCCGTCCACATGCATCTCGGTGACCCAGTACCGCAGCGAATCCATGATCAACTGCAGCGAGTGTGGGTTGCCGACGTTGAGGCTGTTGCCGGTACCGGTGTAGTCCATGTAGTACCGCTGGTCGTCGTCGACCAGCCGGTAGTACGCGGCGTTGTCGATCCCGCGCATCGACAGGGTGGGGCCCAAGTGGTTGCCCTCGGCGGTGTGGTTGTACACCACGTCGAGGATCACCTCGATGTCTTCTTCGTGCAGGGCGCGGACCATGGTCTTGAACTCCTGCACCTGACCGCCGGGGGTATCGCTGGCGGCGTATTTGAAGTCGGGAGCGAAGAACCCAATCGTGTTGTAGCCCCAGTAATTCGACAGCCCTTTGGCCACCAGCGTCGAGTCGTTGGCGAAATGGTGCACCGGCATCAGTTCGATGGCGGTGACGCCCAGCCTTTTCAAGTGCTCGATGATCGCGGGGTGCGCGATGCCGGCGTAGGTGCCGCGGATCCGATCCGGGATGTCGGGGTGAAGTTCGGTTAAACCCTTGACGTGGGCCTCGTAGATCACGGTATCGGCGTACTCATGGTCCGGCGGGCGGTCGTTGCCCCAGTCAAAGTAAGGGTTGATCACCACCGACTTGGGCATGTTGGGCGCGGAGTCGTCGTCGTTGCGGCTGTCGGGGTCGCCGAAGTTGTAGCTGAACAACGACTGGTGCCACTCGAAGTTGCCGTCGATCGCCTTGGCGTAGGGATCGAGCAGCAGCTTGTTCGGGTTGCAACGCTGACCGGCCGACGGGTCATAGGGCCCGTAAACGCGGTAGCCGTAGCGTTGACCCGGCTCGATCGCGGGCAGAAAGCCGTGCCAGACGAAACCGTCCACCTCGTTGAGCATCACCCGCGACTCGTCGTCGGCGGCGTCGAAAAGGCACAGCTCGATCTTCTCCGCGACCTCGCTGAACACCGCGAAATTGGTGCCCGAACCGTCGTAGATGGCGCCCAGCGGGTAAGCCTTGCCCGGCCATTGCTCGATGCGAACCGTCACAGCGCCCTCTTTCGTCTGCGGCGCCGCACGGCTGCGGCCCGAGGTTGCAGACTACCCGCGACGCGAAAAGGCACACCTGGTGTGAATGGGGGCACAATGGTGGGGTGAAACCGTGGCCGACGCCCGAGAAACCCGGTCCTGGACAGGAGTCGGTGTGGGACTATCCGCGACCGCCGAGGCTGGAGGAGTTCGCCGGGTCGATCACCGTCGAGTTGGGCGGCCGCACGATCGCATCGACCAGGCAGGCCTGGCGGGTGTTGGAGACCAGCCACCCGCCGACCTACTACTTGCCCGAGAGCGCCTTCGCGGTCGGGGTGTTGCGTCGTGGCGAGGGTACGTCCTGGTGTGAATGGAAAGGGCAGGCAACGTATTACGACCTGGTGACCGATGCCAGGGTGGCGACGCGGGCAGGTTGGACCTACCTGCACCCGACGCGCGGGTTCACGGCTCTGGCCGGTGCGGTCGCGGTGATGGCTGCGACGGTGGACCGCTGCACCGTCAACGGCGAGACGGTTACGCCGCAGCCCGGCGGCTTTTACGGCGGCTGGATCAATAGCTGGATTGTCGGCCCGTTCAAGGGAATTCCAGGGTCCATGAGTTGGTGACTAGGGTCCCGTCGTCGCGATGTAGTCGATGCGACGTAACGCGATTGCGCACACTGACAGGTAGCCGGCCGCCCACCACGGAACGGCCATGCTCGCTCGCGCGCAGCTGCCGGACGGCTCGACGCGGTGGTGGGTGGCCGGGACGCCGGCCACCTGCCAGGCCCAGTGCCGGCCCGGCTCGAACTCGGTGATGACGAACGGGACGGCAAGGCCGAAAGCTGTTCGCACGGTGCCGGTTACGTCCAGGTCCAGTCGGGTATGTGGGGGATCAAGCCAGGCCGCACTGACGGTCGGACCCCACTGCGGCCAGACGTCGAGATCGATCAGCACGTTCCACACCACCGATGGTGGCGCTGCGATGTACCGGTCCACGGAGAGCATCAGGGGGCCCGTCCGCCGAGCCTACGTTGCTGTTCGACGACCTCGTCGAGATCATTGAGGCGTCGCATTCCGGCCAGCGGCTGGTTCATCCGCCGGCTGTCGGCAAGGCGTTCGGCGTTGCGCTCCAGGAACCACCAGTACCCGCCGGTGAACGGGCAGGCTCGGTCGCCGACTCGCTCCGAGGGCCGATAACGGCAGTCGCCGCAGTAGTTGCTCATCCGGTTGATGTAGGCGCCGCCGGAGGTGTACGGCTTGGTGGCTATCAGTCCACCGTCGGCATGCTGGGACATGCCGACCACGTTGGCGACCATCACCCACTCGTACCCGTCGACAAAACACCGATGGAACCAGTCGGTCATCGCGGCAGGGCTCCAGCCGCGCTGCAATGCGTAATTCGACAGCACCATCAGTCGCGAAATGTGGTGCACCCAGCCGTGATCGCGGACCTGCGCCAGCACGTCCTGCAGACAGTGCGCGTCGACGGAGCCGGCATCCAACTCGGCGAACCACTTCGGCACCCGGGCATGGGCCTCCAGCGCATTGCGGTGCCGGTAGCCCCTCCCGAAATGCCAGTAGACATGCCAGATGTAGTCGCGCCAACCGATCAACTGCCGGATGTAGCCTTCGACGCTGCCCAGTGGGGCGCTTCCCGAGCGGTAGGCGTCCTCGGCGGCATACGCGCATTCGAGCGGATCGAGCAGGCCCAGATTCATCGGTGCCGACAGCAGGCTGTGCGCCATGAAACGGTCTCCGCTGAGCATCGCGTCTTCGTGAGGACCGAAGTGCGGCAATCGATCTCGTATGAATACCGCCAGGGCTTTGTGCGCTTCGGCCGCGGTGACTGCGAATTCGCGCGGGCCGTCGCGTCCCACGAAGGAGACGTCGCCGTCGCGTTCCCAGCGGTCCAGGTCCGCACGGACCTGATCGTCGATCTCGTCTTCCTCGGGCCGCCAGGGCGCTGTGATCCCCAGGCTGCCGGTGTCAGGGGCGGGCTCGCGGTTGTCGGCATCGAAATTCCAGCGGCCCGCGGCCGGTTGGTCTCCGTCCATCAGCAGATCGAACCGTCGTCGGGCGTCCCGGTAGAAGTTCTCCAGTTTGAGCGTCTGTTGCCCGCGGGCCCACTCGCTGAATGTTGTCCGTTCGGTGCAGAATCCGCGGGCCGGCAGCACCTTGACATGCGGCATAGATCGCACGAAGCGGTCGGCGGCCCACGAGGTCGGCTGGCACACGCTGAGCGGTTCGTCGAGCTGGTCCAGCGCCTCGCGGTAGGTGCGGGTCCGCAGAAACATGGCCTGATCGCCGAGTTCGGCGGCTCGGTGACGCAACGCTGACACCACCAGGTGGGCTTTGCGGCGGTGAAAGCGCC
>NZ_JBYCLA010000031.1:0-8847 GCF_057473665.1 Mycobacterium sp. TH-M25 | reverse complement strand
AGTGCTGGGCGTAGCGCGCGGTGATCGGCAGGGTGCGCTTCTCGCCGCTGCCGCCGATGCAGATCGGGGGATGGGGCCGCTGCGGCCCTTTTGGTTCGTTGCGGGCGTCCTTGAGCTGGTAGTAGGCGCCGTCGAAGGTGGTCGTCTCATTGCTGAGCAGGCTGGTGAGCACCGCGCAGGCCTCTTCGAAGCGGTCGAATCGTCCTCTGATGCTGCCCAGTTCGATGCCGTAAGCGCCGGATTCTTCTTCGTTCCAGCCGGCGCCGATACCCAGCTCGAGTCGGCCGTCGGAGATGATGTCAAGAGCGGCAGCCATGTTCGCCAGCACCGCGGGATGACGGTAGTGGATACCGGTCACCAGGGTGCCCAGCCGCAGGCGGGTAGTCGCCTGAGCCAGCGCGGCCAGCGTGGTCCAACCCTCCAGGCACGGCCCGGCGCTGTCGCTGAAGATCGGGTAGAAGTGGTCAAAGGTCCACCCGGACTCGTAGACGTCGATGTCGTCGGCGGCCGTCCAGACGGCCAGCAGGTCTGCCCAGGTGGTGTTTTGGGGTGAGGTTTTGAACGCGAATCGCATGATTGCAAACGTAGCCGAGCCCGCGCCGAGAATGACGTTTCGGCAAGATAGTGCGAGTAGTGACGTGCCGGAACGTCCATCTCGCCGCAACCGCCGTCAACGGCAGTTCTGGTAGCCGTACGGGCACACTGGAGCGATGGACCCGGTAGCCGCACTGCGTCAGATCGCCTATTACAAGGACCGCGCCCGCGAGGACTCGCGGGGGGTGATGGCCTACCGCAACGCCGCCGACGTCGTCGAGGGCCTCGACGAGTCGGAGCGCGAGCGGCACGGCCAAGCCAACAGCTGGCAGTCGCTGCCGGGCATCGGCCCGAAGACCGCAACGGTGATCGTGCAGGCATGGTCCGGCCGCGAACCGGATGCGTTGACCGAACTACGTTCGGTCGCTGAGGATTTCGGCGGCGGGGAGATCAGGGCCGCGCTGCGCGGTGACTTGCACCTGCATTCGAACTGGTCGGATGGATCCGCGAACATCGACGAGATGATGGCCACGGCGGCGGCGCTGGGCCACGAGTACTGCGCGCTGACCGACCATTCGCCGCGACTGACGATCGCCAACGGCCTCTCGCCCGAGCGTTTACGCAAGCAGCTCGACGTCGTCGACGGGTTACGTGATCGGTTCGCGCCGATGCGCATTCTGACCGGCATCGAGGTGGACATTCTCGATGACGGCGGACTCGACCAGGAGCCGGAGCTGTTGGAGCGACTCGACATCGTGGTGGCAAGCGTGCATTCCAAATTGTCGATGGATGCCGCGACGATGACGCGCCGGATGGTCCGCGCAGTCAGCAATCCCCACACCGACATACTCGGTCATTGCACGGGGCGCCTCGTCGGGGGTAACCGAGGTATCCGCAAGGAGTCGACCTTCCATGCCGAGGAGGTGTTCACCGCGTGCCTCGAACGCGGCACCGCTGTCGAGATCAATTCCCGGCCCGAGCGCCGCGACCCGCCCACCCGGCTACTCAAACTGGCCCTGGAGATCGGCTGTGACTTCAGCATCGACACCGACGCGCATGCACCGGGCCAACTGGATTTCCTCGGCTACGGCGCACAGCGCGCGCTGGATGCCGGCGTCCCCGTCGAACGCATCGTCAACACCTGGCCGGTCGACCAGCTGCTGACTCGGACGCACTGATCGGCCGAGTGGCCAGTTATGGCAGCGATTCACGACGAAACCCCGCCATAAGTGGCCGCTCGCCGGTGAGGAGGCTCAGGTCGCGAACGTCGTCGCGCAGCCGGGCCGCGATCTGCACGGGCGTCCCGGAGACCCGCCGCAACCCGGCCTCGTAGCTGGCCGCCAGCACGACGCCGCCGCCGACAATCACCGGCCGGCCGCGCAGCCCCGGGTTGTCGCGCCGCATGCAGAATGTTAGCCTCACCGCCGGAAACTCCGGCGAACATATGTTCGCATCAACTGCCGACGAGCTAGAGCTGTTCGCCGTAGATGCTGCTCGTCCAGATGTGCACCAGGGTCTCGAGAACCCGCTCGCGGGGCACCGACGGCCGGTCGTCGGCGAACGAACTCAACATCACCTTCTCGTTGAGCAGGTTCAGCGCCGCTGAGAGTTCGTTGGCCGGTAGCGTCACCGGCGCCGCACCGCGGGCCCGCTCGGATTCGATCACCAGCGCGATATGGCCGACCCACTTCTCCATGAACCGCGACCACAACGTGCGAACGTCGGCGTTGGTGCGCGCGGAGTCAGCCGCCAACGAGACAGCGCGGTGCGACCCGAAGGTTTCGACAAATACGTTGATGCCGGTGCGCCACAGGGTTTTCAGGTCGGCCGGGGGATTGGCGACCATGTTTTCCAGCGCCGAATCGGCTTCGACGATCACCCGCTCGAACAACGTCAGCAGCACCGCATCCTTCGACGGGTAGTAGAAGTAGAAGGTCGGCCGCGAAATGCCGGCGCCTTTGGCCAGGTCGTCGACCGAGATGTCAGCCAGCGGCCGGTGCTCGAGGAGCTTTTCGGCCGTGGTCAGAATCGCCAGTTCACGATCGTCGCCGGACGGGCGTGCTGAGCGGCGTCCTCGCGAGGTTCGGTTCGAGCTGACGGTGGCCACCCGCCTTACTTTACATGGTGTTGAAAGAGTCGACAGGATGTTGACCGAATCAACACAGCGTTGATAACCTGTCGGCCATGACTGAGCATCTCGATGTTGTGATCGTCGGCGCCGGCATCTCCGGCATCAGCGCGGCCTGGCACCTGCAGGATCGCTGCCCGTCCAAGAGTTACGCCATCCTCGAGCGCCGTGCAGACCTCGGCGGCACCTGGGACCTGTTCACATACCCCGGGATCCGCTCCGACTCGGACATGTTCACCCTGGGGTTCCGGTTCAAGCCGTGGGAATCGTCGACATCGATCGCCGACGGTGCCTCGATCAAGGCCTACATCAAAGAGGCCGCCACCGAGAACGGCATCGACAAGAACATCCGCTACCGCCAGAAGGTGGTGGCCGCCGAGTGGTCGGACGCCGAGAACCAATGGACGCTGACCGTCGACAATGACGGCCACACCGAAGAGCTCACCTGCTCGTTCCTGTTCGCCTGCAGCGGTTACTACAACTACGACGAGGGCTACCTGCCGAAGTTCGAGGGCTACGACGACTTCGAGGGCACCACCGTCCATCCGCAGCACTGGCCGAAGGACCTGGACTACGCCGGCAAGAAAATCGTGGTCATCGGATCCGGTGCCACCTCGATCACGCTGATCCCGTCGCTGGTGAAGACCGGCGCCGGGCATGTGACCATGCTGCAGCGCACGCCGAGCTACATCGGATCTCTGCCGTTGCAGGACCCGTTCGCCGCCCAAGCGAAAAAGCTGTTGCCGGCACGTGCGGCCAACGTCGCCACCCGCTGGCGGTGGATCGCCTTCAGCACCGTGCAGTATCAGTTCGCCCGCAAGTTCCCGACGCAGATGCGCAAGACCCTGCTGGCCATGGCCAAGCATCGCCTGCCCAAAGGCTATGACGTCGAAAAGCACTTCGGCCCGAGCTACAACCCGTGGGACCAGCGACTGTGTCTGGCGCCCAACGGTGATCTGTTCAAGACCATCCGCAACGGCCAGGCCGACGTCGTCACCGACACCATCGACCGATTCACCAAGACCGGCATCAAGCTCGGCTCCGGCGACGAGCTGGAGGCCGACATCATCATCACCGCAACGGGTTTGAACCTGCAGCTGTTCGGTGGTGCGCAGATCCGCCGCAACGGCGAGGACGTCGACCTCAACGACACCATGGCGTTCAAGGGCATGATGTTGACCGGGCTGCCGAACATGGCATTCACCATCGGCTACACCAACGCGTCGTGGACGCTCAAGGCCGACCTGGTGTCGGAGTTCGTCTGCCGCATGCTGAATTACATGGACGACAAGGGCTATGCGACCGTGGTGCCGCAGCATCCGGGCGACTCCGTCGACGAGCGTCCGCTGATGGACTTCACCCCCGGCTATGTGCTGCGAGCGTTGGATTACCTGCCCAAGGCCGGTCACGTATCGCCGTGGCGGCTCAAGCAGAACTACTTCATGGATCTACAGCTCATCCGTCGCGGTAAGGTCGACGACGAGGCGCTGCAGTTCGCCAAAAAGCCTGCCGCTCTTTCGGTCTAGCTGTTCGCCACAGTGACGATGACGATTCCGTCATCGTCACTGTAGGCGATGTCGCCCGGGACGAACTCCACTCCGCCGAGGCTGACGGTGACGTCGCGTTGACCGGCGCCGGTCTTGCTGCTTTTGCGCGGGTTGGTGCCCAGCGCCTTGACGCCGAGTTCGAGGCCGCGCAGGGCGGCAGCGTCACGCACCGCGCCGTTGACGATCAGCCCGGCCCAGCCGTTACTGCGGGCCAGATCGGCGATCACATCGCCCACCAGCGCGGTATGCAGTGAGCCGCCGCCGTCGATCACCAGCACGCCACCGTCGCCGGCTTCGGACAGCACCGACTTCAGCAGCGCGTTGTCCTGGTGGCAGCGCACGGTGCTGATGGGTCCGGCGAATTGGCTGCGACCGCCGAATTGGCGAAACTGGAGGTCGCAGCTGCGGACGTCGGGTCCGATGTCGTCGACGAGGTCGGCGGTGGGACGGAATAGCACAGTCACCGGGCGATGTTTTGTCTGGTCACTCATGGTCTCGGCGGAGTCGCCACACCAGTAGCACCGCCAACATACTGATCGCGATGGCCACCGCCAACGGCACCGGGGACCGGCCTGCAGCCGCCGAGGCTGGCTGGGTGGGCAGCGGGTTACCGGCCGCCTCAACCGTCGACTTTGCATGCGCTGCGGCCTCTTTGGCGGCCGCAGCGAGATGTCCGTTGGATTCCGGCGTGGCCGGAGCGACCTTTTTCGCGACGGCCTTCTTTGCCGGCGCCTTCTTCGCGGGTGCCTTTTTCGCTGCCGACTTCTTGGCGGGGGGCTGCTTCTTCGCCGCTTTCGCCGGTGCGGCTTTCTTGGCCGGCGCTTTCTTGGCCGGCTTCTCTGCGGCCTGGGCAGCCGGGCCGGCGGGCGTCGTGTCGACTGGCGCCTCGGGCGGGTTGGGCGCGCGCAACGGCGGGTCAGGCGCGGGGTCGGGCGTGTCGTGCGGGCGATCGTGCGGGTATGCCATCCGGGGAGCTCCTTTGCCGTTTCTCGTCGCGTGCACCGGAGGAGGGTCGAACCCCATCATGCCAGTGCGGTGGAGGTGGGTTGGCGGTCGATGATCCGACCCGGTCAGGTCCTGTTACGCAGGGCCCACAGCGCTCCGCCGCCGACCAGGATCACGGCGCCCAGTACGAAAGGCCAGATCGGGAGCTCGGCGGGTGAGTGGTTGGGGGGCTTCGCCGCCGGGCCGGGCGTTCCGGTTCCCGCCACCGTCAACCGGAACGACCACGACCCCGTGACGACATGGCCATCGGCGGAGGTCACCCGGTAGTTGACCGTGTAGTTGCCAACTGGGCCCAGCGGGCGCAGACCGACGCTGACGACCGTGCCCTGCACCTGTGGGTCGCCCGACGTCCACAGGTTGCCGTCCGGGCCGACCACCGTCATCGCCGCGAATGTGGTCTGCAGGTCCTCGTTGAAGGTCGCGCTCACCCGGGCCGGCGCGGTGCTGACAGCAGCGTTTTCCGCCGGGTCGACCGACACCCGGGCCGCGTGGGCGCCGGCGGCGCCCGCCGTCAGCGTCGCGGCGAACGCGGCCGCGGACAGCAGCAATGCCGCGATGACGAGGTGAGCTCGAAGACTCACGGCCGACGCACGATCAACGCGAGACCGACGCCGAGGGCGCCGACGAGCAGTGCTGCCCCGGCCAGAACTCGGCTGGTGTTGTCCACCACCTTGCGGGGCTGCGGCTCGGCCGGGGTTGCGCTGACGGAAGGGGCGACCGACGTGGTCGGGCTCGCGTGCTGGTCAGACTTCGGGGTCGAATGGTCGGGCAGCGTCAGTGTCAGCGTCGGCGCGGGATGTTCCGGTTCGGCGCCGCCGGGTAGGGTCGGCTGGTCCCACTTCACCACGACTCCGTCGGCGTAAGTCTGGATCGCCGGGAAGCTGACCGAGTCGGCATCGGGAAGCTTCGCCGTGATCCGGAAGACGTCGAATTGGCCGACCGGAATTCCGCCGTCGGGCGCCGCGGTCCAGGTAACCGAACGGACCTTGTCGCCCTCGCGGTTGAGCTTGGCCGTCCACCCGGGCTTCACCTCGGTCTGCACCGCCGTGACATCGGGCAGATCTATGGTGAGCGCGGTGGTGGCCGCCTTGGTCGTCGACTCGTTGGGCACCTGGAAGCTGACGGTGGCATAGCCGCCGCGGCTCGCGTCCGCGCTGCTGGCTTGAATATGCGCGGCCGCCACGGCGGTCGGACCGAGCAAGAACAGGGCGGTGACGGCCGATCCGATCAGGCTTCGGCTAACGATCTTGCGGGAAGAAAACATCGGGCTAGCAGCTCCTGTCTGGGAAGGGGCCGGTTTCAGGTCAGTCCGAGTCGTGCCATCAGGTCGGCATCGACTTCGTCGAGTTGGCGGGTGATCGCGGCGTGGGCATCCCGTCGACGGGCGGACGGCATGTGCTCGGCCGCCGTGACGGCAGCCGCCAGATCGCCAAGCCGTGCGGAGATTGCCGCGACGAACTGTTGGGTCTCGGCATCCTTGGGCTTGCTTTGCTGAACGGACCGCAACGACTTTTCGGCACCGGCGACGCGGGCGGAAAGCCGACCACCGGCACCGGAGAACTGGCCGATCTGGGCCAGCGGGACGCCGAGTTGATCGGCGCGGCGCTGGTCGATCAACCCGCGTGCGGCAACGGCGAGGCGGTAGGCGACCGGCACCAGGATCGGCGCGAGCAGCCGCGACACCGTCAGCAGCCGGCGAATGCGCGTCGGTGAGAGCAACGATCCCTCGCGTGCCGCTTTCAGGTTGGCTTCGGCCACCTTCAACGCGGTGTGATCGCTCGCGCGTTGCGACTTCAACTTTTCGCGAAGCGCTTTGGTCTCGGCCTTCTGCGCGGCTTTGAAGCGTCGGACCTCATGCTTGGCCGCCAGTTTAGCTTCGAGCTTGGCTTTCGCCTTGATCGCGCGAGCCTCGGCGCGCCGGGTCGCGCGGGTTTTCCGCCTGCCGAACAGGGCCATTCGCGCACTACCTCCCCGGAATCTCATCGACTGTCGCGGTGCCGGTCCGGCATCGATGGGCTCACCCTAACCGTGCCGGTTGGCCGGGCCACCGTCAGGCGTCCAGGTGCTCCTTGCGGCGTAGCTCTTCTACACGATGGACGATGTCCTCCCTGGACTCCGCGGAAAGCTCGCTGGCGGCCATCGCGATCCGTCGAACTCCCTCGTCGCGCATGACCAGCAACCACGCCAGTTCTTTGTCTAACTTCTCGTAGTACGCGTCGTCGGTGAAGTAGGCGGGTTTGATCCGAAAAAAATTGGCCAGCGCCGCCATGGTGGTCGACGACGGGTTGGTGCGGTTGCCAGAACGTAGCTGAGACAGATACGGAGCCGACATCGTGACTCCCTCCGCCTTGAGTGCCGCGATGACTTCAGCAGAAGTGTGGGGGCCCCGCCCGGGTGGGTAAACCGTGTCGAACAGGCGGTTCAGGCGGGCGGAAAAAGTCGTACTCATCGATATGGCCTCCACCAACTCAGGTAGATCGTCGAATTGCCGCAAAGTATTTGCTGATCATCGTAGCGAGAGTTCTCGTCGCAACCAAGCCTAACGCCCGAAGAAAATTGACGCTTCCGGTATTTGTGGGCGCGGGGTCCGATGGCTCCGTCGGCCGATCGTGTTATCCAGCGTATACACACAAATTATTAAGTAAATTGTGTGAGCATTCATCGCTTGAGGGACTAATGGCGCTCCGCGTACAGCCATGGGATGAACCGATGGCTACCTGCGCAGGGCATCTCCTCGGCCCGAAGTCGATTTGCTGTAGGCACCGTACACAGGTCCGTGGACCGACATCCGCCGACCTGTACCGGGATGATATTAGGCGCATGTCGGACGGCCGGTCCAGAGGATCGGTCGACGCGATCGGGGGCTCAGAAAACCCGGCCTGGTGCTGACGCCCGCAATTGCGGGTGAGCGGTACGGCTACGCGGCTAGCAGCATCGCCAAGATTGCTGTGTCGGGGTGGCTGATGGGATCGACACCGACGCGGCTGACCATCGACGTGATGGTGCCGTCGGCCTCCGCCTCAACCCACGCCGCCCGGTGTTCAAGGCCCAGATGCGGCAAACCGGGTAACAGCACGCACCCCGACGCCGCACCCGTGCACTCCGGCAGCGAGGGTGTCGTCTCTGATGGAGGGTGCAGCATCAACAGTGCGGGCGGCTGATGGTCGGCGAAATAGCCTGGCTGGATCGCGGATTCGCCGACAACCGGGCCTTCGGCGAGCACTAGTCCGACCGTGCCGGGGACGGGCACTTCCGGGAGTTCCTCGCGGACGCCGAATACCGTTGTGGTGGCCAGCAATCCGGGCAATGACGCCACTCGGACAGCAACCATCAACAGCTGAGCCCACTCTTTGGTCGAATCGGGCCAGCGGCCAGAGATCACAAAGCCCTTCAGGGCGCCACGAGAATGAAACGGGGCCACTTCGACGGCCCGGCCTGCAGCACTGTCCATTTCGCCCTCCGCCATGAATTCGGGTATCCGCGATACGCCGGTGGGTCGATCCGCTCAGCATGAGGCAGCCCGGCGACCTGCGCAAGCGGACACGGGCAGCGGGCTGCGATGAGGTCGAAAAAGAAACACAGCCGAAACACATAGTCGGGGTGCCGCAAAAGCGCGACGCCCCGACTATGAGC
>NZ_JBYCLA010000030.1:0-7383 GCF_057473665.1 Mycobacterium sp. TH-M25 | reverse complement strand
AACGTAGATGCTCCACACCCGCACTCCCGCACAGGTGGCGGCCAGCGCCCGCGCCTCGGTCGCAGCGGCGGCGTCCGGTTTGCTGCTCCAGGTGGGTTGGCCCTGGAAACCGATCTCGACGTTGTCCAGTCCCACCCGGGAGGCGATCGCCACGCCGTTCCACTGGTTGATGCCGACGTGCGCCACGTCGTAGCCGAGTTCGAGACACGGCATGGTGGGGAACTGCTCGTCGGAACACTTGGTCTCTTGCATCGCGAGCATGTCGACCTCGCCGCGCTTCAGCCAATCCAACACGCGGGGCAGGCGGGAGCGGATCGAGTTCACGTTCCAGGTGGCTATCCGCAGACGTGGCGGGTCGGCGTCGTCCACCAAGCCGTCGGGCATGGCTGAAGACCCTACGTGAGCGCGATGTAGCGCGCGTGGTGGTGCAGGGCGAAGCCCAGCGACCGGGCCAGCGCTGCGGTGTCGCGATCGCCCTCGGGGATCCGGACGTAGCCGCGGGTTGCGCCCTGGGCCGCACCCCAGGCCAGTTGCGCTTCGCAGCCGTTCTGGATCCGCGCCAAGCCCACCCAGCGCGTGCCGTCCGGGGCGTCGGCGACCACGGCGCCCGACTGCTCGGCACCGGAGTCGGCGTGTACATCGCACACCATCACCCGGTTGGGGTGCTCCCCCAGATGGGGAAGTCGCAGTAGGCGATCGGGCACCGCCAACCGGGGGACCAGGCCTCGGAGCCGATACCAGTCGACGATCGCCGGTATCGTCGACTGGTTCGCCGAGATATCCAACGGCACAGCTGAATTCGAGGCGTGGCTGCCGTCGGCCCCGGCGCGCAGCAGCCAACCGTCGAGCCACTGCCGTTCGATACCCGGCCACGCCAGCGCGTCTGCCTGCTCGAGTGCGCGAATCTCCGAGGTGCGCACCGGCTTATCGCTGAGCGTGCGCACGGAGACGACATCGCCGGCGCTGAACTCCACGATCTCGCCCGTCGTCGTCGTGATACGCACGACCGCTGCGGTCTCGATCAGGTGGCCGATCACGTCGGTCAGCGGTGGTACCGAACCGGAGGCCAGGCGGTAACGCACCGCGACCCGGGTGCCGGCCTCGGGCCACGAAACCATCAGTGGCCGAACGGGTCCGGGCCCTCGCCCGGTGTCCACGACAATCCCGGGACGCCCCAGCCATGCGACTTGACCGCTCGCTTGGCCGAGCGGGCGTGGCGTCCGACCAAGCGGTCGAGATAGAGAAAACCGTCGAGGTGACCGGTCTCGTGCTGGAGCATGCGCGCGAAAAGCCCAGTACCTTCCAGGGTTATCGGGTTGCCGTCGGCGTCGAGTCCGGTGACCTTCGCGTAGTCCGCCCGCCCGGTGGGAAACGACTCGCCCGGCACTGACAGGCAGCCTTCGTCGTCGTCGTCGGGGTCGGGCATGGTCTCGGGTATCTCGGAGGTGTCCAGTACCGGGTTGACCACGACGCCGCGTTGCCGCGCCGGTTGTCCGCGCTCGTTGGGGCAGTCGTAGACAAAGACCCGCAGATTCACGCCGATCTGGTTGGCCGCCAGTCCGACCCCGTAGGCGGCGTCCATCGTGTCGTAGAGGTTGGTGATCAGCCCGGCCAGATCGACAGGCAGTGATCCATCCGCCGCCACGGGCACCGGTGTGGTGGGTTTGTGCAGGACGGGATCTCCCACGATGCGGATGGGTACGACGGCCATGACGGCAAATCTTAAGCCCGAGTCCGGCTTCCCCGGTTGCGGAGTACGGGTTCGGCAGGCAACCTCACCTCGTCAGCCGACTCGCGGGTCTGGCTTCCAGGTCAACAGTTGTCGACGTGGTTGAATAATCGCCGGAGCAGCGAGCATTCGAGAGTCGCAGGGTCTTGGAGGATCAGGAGCGATATGGACAGCGCTATGGCGCGGGCTAATCGATCGGGGGACGACTCTGGACTCGACGATGGGTTGACTCGCCGCGAACACGACATATTGGCCTTCGAGCGTCAGTGGTGGAAATACGCCGGGGCCAAAGAAGAGGCCATCAAGGATTTGTTCGGGATGTCGGCCACGGCGTATTACCGGGTGCTGAATGCGTTGGTCGACCGACCCGAGGCCCTGGTCGCCGACCCGATGCTGGTGAAGCGGCTCCGCCGGCTGCGGGCCAGCCGGCAAAAGGCGCGGGCCGCTCGGCGGCTGGGCTTCGAGCTCACCTGAGAATTGTGCCTGCTCACTGGGCGTCGGTGTGGGTTTTCCCGCGCTCGTGGATACAGTGACTTCGATGAATGAGCGTGTTCCCGACTCGACTGGCCTTCCCCTGCGGGCGATGGTGATGGTGCTGCTTTTCCTGGGTGTCATCTTTTTGCTGGTTGCATTTCAGGCCATGGGTTCGGGCAGTAACACCGACGACGACTCGGCCGCGGCGAGCATGACGTCCAGTGCGACGGCGTCCAAAACCTCGGCGAAGCCGGCGCCGAGGGCCGATGTGCTCGTCTTCAACATCTCCAGCTCCAAAGGCGTCGCGGGCAAGGCCGCGGACCAACTCAAGCAGGGTGGTTTCAACGTCACCAAGGTCGACAACCTGACGCTGCCCGACGTTTCCCGGACCACGGTGTACTACACCGATGCGCCCGGCGAGCACGAAACCGCCGATGCTGTGGGCCAGCTACTCAAGGCGCAGGTTGCGCCGCGGACCAAAGAGGTTGCCGATCAGCCACCCGGAGTGATCGTCGTCGTCACTGGCTAGACGGCGGATTGTTCGCGCCCGTCAGGGGCTCGGCGCGGGTGGCGCGGCCGGCGGCGCGTCGGCAGGCCCCTTGGGCGCCGCGTTCCCGTGCAGGCAATCCTGATATTCCTGAGTACCTGGGACGTTGTCAGAACCGCACGTGCAGTCGTGAATTTGCGCGGGCGGAAGCGAATTACAGAAATCGCTGCCGGCCGAAGCCGATGGTGCGGTCCACAGGACAGCAGCGACCAGGGCTGCCGCTGTACGACCGACCGTGACCAGCAGTGCTCTCGTCGTCATCTCGGGATTCCCTTTTCTCTGCAAGGCCGTGGCTCTCTGGGGACGCTGCTCGGAATAGTAGGTGCTCGCGACGACCCGTCAACCCCGGCGGCGTTCGTCTCGACGCGCCGCGCCGGGTCTTGGCGACGGGTCCGCCGCCGTCTGGGCATCATCGCGTTGCGTCCGCGCGACGCGCAACGGGATCGGTGGTGGGCAGGGGCCCCGGCGGGTAGGCACAGGCCTGGGGGAACAGCGCGCGCTTTTGTTGATCATCAGGGCCGAAACAAACACAGCAATCACACCTTGCTGACCAGTCGGGAATCCGCCACAGGGCCATCTGGATCACGTCGTGGATGTCTGCCATAGGGCGCTCACCGGCATAGCGAGCATTTTTGGCCCAAATGGCAGGGTCTGCGCTCCGGTGTGCATGACAATGCCGGCACGGAAATCGCCGACGGTCCGCTCAGCCAGGTGCCGCAGTTCACGGAAGTCGGCGGGCCCGACAGTAGATGCTGCTTTGACCTCGATGCCAACGACGTCGCCGCATCGATGTTCGAGGACGGCGTCGAACAGGGTCGGCATCCACACCCTCTCTGCCGAACTCGCCGGGGCACGTTGATCTGCCGCCGCAGTAGGCGTGAATCTGCCGCATATTAGCCCGTGGATCTGCCGCACTGTGTCGGTGCAATCGAACTAGAGCGCTCCCGCGGCCGCGGAACGGGCCCACCCTCGTCCCAGACACCGGCGCTTGCGACGACGAGCGTCAGGTCACCAGTTCGTATTCCACTTGCAGCAGTTCGTAGATCCTGACTGCTCGCCGGTCGCGGGTCAGGAGTGTCGCTCCAGCAGCCTTCGCCGTCGATCCGATCAGCGCGTCGTAGGTGGCGCCGCCGGTGACGTTGTGTATAGCCAGGTGGTTGATCAACTCCCGATGCGATTGCGCGTCCAGCGTGAGGTAGTCGGCGGATGTGACATCGGCCAAATACGCCTGGACGACCGCAGCCGCGACGCGATGCGGCGGTGGCAGGCGGGTGAGGACAGAAAAGGTCTCCACCGCCGCGTGTGCAACCAGATGGACGCCCCGACTGAGGGCACGCACGGCGGATTGGTGCGCTTCGTGCCACGTTGCGAATCCGGCAACAAGGATGCTGGTGTCGGGGGCGATCACCGCCGCACGCGGTCCATCGTCTCGCGGACGATTTCATCGGTCAGCGGGGGCAGCGGGCCGTCCGGCCGTGCAACGAGGACGGAACCTTCCCGAACCAGTTCGACATCGGTCGGCGCCGGTTCGATCTCGATTCGGCCATCGCGCTCGGTGATCTCCACCTGCTCGTTGCCACGCAAGCCGAGGCGATCACGAATCTTCTTGGGAATCACCAAACGCCCTGCCGGGTCGATGGTTGTTCTCATGGTTGAAAATCTACCATTTTGTGTCGACTACTCATGTGAGTGACCTCAGCTGGCGCAAACAACGCCCCGCGACCTTGCCGGACCGCTTGACATGCTCAGATCGTTCCATAGCGTTGACGAGCGAAGACCCCGGAACGATCACTGGCTTAGCCACATCGCCGAGGGTTACGTTTTTTGCGGCAGACTGAGCCGAGCTTGTGGCAAGTCGCGAACCTTCCCCCTGATGTGGGTGTTTTCGGGTCACGTCTACGTCCAGCGCATCGAGTGTGCATCCTGGGCGTCGAGCGTGCATCGTGGGCGGGACAAGCGCGAAAATCCCGCCCCCTGTGCACACTCGAAGCCGTCAGCGCACACTCGACGCCAGCAGGGGCAGACCGAAAGCGGCAAGCGCACGACCGGCCGACACGCCAGCCAGGTTTGAAGCATGCGTAGGGCTGCTTTCGGCGAAGGGGACGGTGTGATCGATGTCGCAGTCGAATGCCGAGTGATCGCCGCCCGGCCAGCGGCACGTCAGATCCCGGCACTTGACCACCCGAGCAGCCTAGGTCCGCTTAAGCAGATAAGCAGTCCATGATTCTGACGGTGTAGATCGGATCTGACATGGCCGCGTGCGATGGCCTAGACGTCAGGTCCGCATGACACCTCGCTGGGCTGGGTCGGTCGTTCCCCTCTTATGCGGGCCGTTCCGACCCGCATCGTCGCCGGGATAGGCTCTATCCATGCTCAAGCAAGCCAGCAACCGCGCATTTGCCGCCACCACTGCACTCGTCCCACTCGCCGCCTCAGCCGCGCTGATGAGCGCGTGCAGTCCGGACCAGCTACCCACCAACACACCTGGCACACAACCCCCGATCTGGACCGGCTCACCGGCACCGTCGAGCGCGGAGCGAAGCGGCATGGATAGCCTCACCACGCAGCTGAACGACGCCAACGGAAACAAGGTCGCCATGGCAAAGTTCGAGTTCAACCAGGGCTACGTGACCGTCACAATCGAGACCACTGGAACCGGTCAGCTCAGCCCGGGCTTCCACGGGGTGCACATCCATTCGGTGGGCAAGTGCGAGGCCCACTCGGTAGCCCCAGCCGGCGGTGAACCCGGCGACTTCCTCTCTGCAGGTGGGCATTTCATGCCTCACGGCGAGCGTGACGCTGGCGCGCTGAGCGCTCTGCAGGTCCGCAAGGACGGTGGGGCTCTACTGGAAACCACCACCGACGGATTCACCAAAGCCGACCTGTTGGCCGGTGCGGGCACAGCGATCGTCATCCACGCCGGCGCCGACAACTTCGGCAACATCCCGGCGGAGCGCTACAGCCAGGTCAATGGCGCACCCGGACCGGACCAGATGACGATGTCGACTGGCGATGCCGGCAAGCGGGTGGCCTGCGGTGTGATCGCTGCCGGTTAGTTGCTCGTCGGACAGGGGGAGCGCTATCAGGGTCAATTTCGCGTCCTCGCCCCGCCCGACGCTGGGAGTCGAATGGGAGTTCGCCCTTGTCGACGCCCAGACGCGCGATCTGAGTAACGAAGCCACCGCGGTGTTCGCTGAAATCGGCGAAAACCGCCGTGTGCACAAGGAATTGTTACGGAACACCGTCGAAGTCGTTACTGGCGTGTGCGACAACACCGCACAGGCGATGGACGATCTTCACACCACACTGAAGTCCGTGCTGCCGATCGTCCGGCAGCGCGGCATGGAGCTGTTCGGCGCGGGCACCCACCCCTTTGCGAGTTGGTCGACCCAGCAGCTGACTGATGCGCCGAGATACGCCGAGCTGATCAAGCGCACCCAGTGGTGGGGCCGCCAGATGCTCATCTGGGGAGTGCACGTCCATGTCGGAGTTTCCTCGCCGGACAAGGTCATGCCGGTGATGTCGTCGTTGCTGAACTGGTATCCGCATCTGCTCGCGCTGTCCGCCTCGTCGCCCTGGTGGGTCGGCGACGACACCGGGTACGCCAGCAACAGGGCGATGATGTTTCAGCAGCTACCCACCGCAGGCCTGCCGTTCCAGTTCGACAAGTGGGACCAATTCGAGCGTTTCGTTCACGACCAGAAGAAGACCGGCATCATCGAGGATGTCAACGAGGTGCGGTGGGATGTTCGCCCGTCACCGCACAACGGGACGCTCGAGGTGCGGGTCTGCGATGGTGTCTCCAACATCGGCGAGCTCGGCGCGTTGGTCGCGTTGACGCACTGCCTGGTGGTCGATCTGGAACGTCGTCTGGATGCAGGCGAGACACTGCCCTCGATGCCGCCGTGGCACAACCAGGAAAACAAATGGCGCGCAGCCCGTTACGGGTTGGACGCGATCATCATCTTGGATGCCGACGGCAACGAACGGTTGATCACCGAGGACCTCGGCGATCTGCTGAACAGGCTGGAACCCATTGCTGAAACTCTGGATTGCGCCGAAGAGCTGGCCGCGGTGGCAGACATTCCGCGGCGCGGTGCGTCGTATCAGCGGCAGCGTCGGGTCGCTGAAGAGCACGACGGAGACTTGATTGCAGTCGTCGACGCCTTGGTCGAGGAGCTGGAGATCTGATGCACCGCGCAGCTGAATTCGGCCGACTGGCAATGTTTCCACTGCAGTCGGTGTTCCTGCCCGGGGAGGAGCTGCCGCTGCAGATCTTCGAGCCGCGTTATGCCCAGCTGGTGCGAGACTGCTTGCAAGACGACAAACCTCGTTTCGGAACGGTGCTGATCGCGCAGGGACGCGAAGTCGGCGGCGGGGATAGGCGCAGCGATGTCGGCACGGTGGCCCGGGTCGCCGAGTGCGTGGAGATCGCCGGTTCGGGCCGGTTCATGCTGCGCTGCATGACCGCCGAGCGGATCAAGATCTGCGAGTGGTTGCCTGACGACCCCTACCCGCGGGCCGTGGTGCAGGAGTGGCCCGACGAGCCGGGGGAATCGGTCAGCGCCAGTCAATTGGAAGACCTCGAAGACCGGATGATGGCGTTGTTCGAGCGCATTGCCGCCGCGCGCGA
>NZ_JBYCLA010000029.1:0-8180 GCF_057473665.1 Mycobacterium sp. TH-M25 | reverse complement strand
CGAGCTGCTGGCCCTCGACGCCGATTGCGTGATGTACAGCCCGCTGATTCCCAACGATGACGAGGTCATCGCGATCCTACGGTCGGGCAAGAACATCGTGACACCGGTGGGCTGGGTGTACCCCGACCCCGGCAACCCCCGTCACCGGGCGGTGGCCGACGCCGCCGTCGAAGCCGGGGTGACACTGCACGGGTCCGGCATCCATCCCGGCGGCATCACCGAGCGCTTCCCGCTGATGATCTCCTCGCTGTGCTCGGCCGTCACGCACGTCCGCGCCGAAGAGTTCTCCGACATCCGCACCTACAACGCGCCGGACGTGGTGCGCCACATTATGGGCTTCGGTGGTACACCCGAGGAAGCCATGGGAGGGCCGATGGCGGGGCTGCTGGAAGCCGGCTTCAAGCAGTCGGTGCGAATGATCGCCGACCACATGGGCTTTCGGATCGACGCCAACATCAGGACGATCCAGGACGTCGCGGTGGCCACCGCTGAGATCGACTATGCCCCGTTCCCGATCACGAAAGGCAGCGTCGCCGCGCGCCGGTTCCGCTGGCAGGCACTGGTCGACGGCGAGCCGGTGATCACCGCGGCGGTCAACTGGCTGATGGGCGAGGAAAACCTCGAGCCGGCATGGGATTTCGGCGGCACCGGTGAACGCTTCGAAGTGGAGGTCACCGGTGACCCGCCGGTGAAGCTCACCTTCAAGGGCCTACAGCCAGAGACGATCGCCGAAGGCCTGGTAAAGAATCCGGGCGTGGTGGTCACGGCCAACCACTGCGTCAACGCCATCCCCGACGTCTGTGCCGCCGAACCCGGCATCAAGACCTACCTGGACCTGCCGCTGTTCGCGGGCCGGCCGGCCCCGGGCCTGGTGACGTGAGCTACACCCATCCGGGCTCGATGCGCGGTCACGTCGCGATCATCACCGGTGCCGCCCAGGGCGTCGGAAAAGGAATCGCCGAGGCACTGTTGCGACGGGGGGCGTCGGTGCTGCTGGTCGACATCCAAGACGACAAATTGGGCGTCACGACCGAGGAACTCCAAGCGCATGGGCCGGTCCAGAGCTTCGTCGCCGATTTGCGTGATCCCGAAGCGGGCCAAAGTATTACCGCGGCGGCCGTCGACGCCTTCGGCACGGTGCACGGACTGGTCAACAACGCCATCGCCACCAACGAACCCAAGGCATTCGTGGACATCACCGGCGAGGACTTTGCTCTCGGGCACGAGGTCGGGCCGCGCGCGAGTTTCCTGCTGATGCAGGCCGTGCATCCGCTGATGGTCGCGAACGGCGGGGGGTCGATCGTCAACCTGGGCTCGGGCACCGGCACCGGCGGCGAACCGAAATGGGGTGGATACGCCGCCGCCAAGGAGGCCATTCGCGGGCTGTCGAAAGTCGCTGCGCTGGAATGGGGTCGGGACAACATCCGGGTCAACGTCGTCTGCCCGTTCGCGGATTCCGACGGTGTCAAGTTCTGGAAGTCGTTCGCCCCCAAGGAATACGACAAGGCCGTGGCGCGCGTTCCGATGAAGCGGATCGGCGATGTTCGCGACGACGTGGGTGCGTTGGTCGCGTTCTTGCTCGGCAGCGACGCGACGTTCATCACCGGGCAGACCATTCACGTCGACGGCGGCATCGGCAGCTTTCGATGACCGAAACACTGCGCGACCGACAACGCGCGCAGATTCGGGCCGAAATTCGCCGCGCCGCCTTCCGGTTGTTCATCGAGCGCGGCTATGACGCCGTCACGACTGAGGAAATCGCCTCGGCCGCAGGGGTTTCGCCGCGCACATTTTTCCGCTACGTGCCGACAAAAGAGGAGTTGCTGCTGGCGCCGGTTCGGTACGGCGGCGCCGCGATCGTCGGACTACTCGAAGAACGACCGGCCGACGAGCGGCCCGACGAGGCGCTGATCACTGCGATCATCACCCGAACCAGGTCGTTCGGCACCGCCGACACCGAAGAGTGGCGGGCGGCCCTGCTGGTCGCCCCCGACTTGCTCGGCAAGTTGACCGTGCATTTGCCCGCCGACAAGGAACGCGCCACCAGGTTGGTTGCCGCCCGGATGGGGGCCGACGCCGACCGCGATATCCGTCCGGCCCTTTTGGTTCAATTAGCCTTTGCTGCGGCTGATTTCGCGTTCCAGCGGTGGGTGCGCCAGTCGGCGAAGAAACCGCGGGCACTGGATCGTTATGTCACCGAAGCGCTCGAGGCCGTCAAGAGCCCACATTGGGAGAGAAAGCGATGAGAAGCAAGGCGCACTCGCTGGCGCTGGTGGTGGTGGCTTATGCCGCCGCGATTGCGGTCGGCGCGGGCTGGCTGCGGTGGGGTATGCACACCGGCCAACTGGTGCTGGACACGCTGTACGCCGATGTGCTGGCCACGTTGGTGATCTTCGCGTTCAGCCGGGCCTACCGGAATTCGAGTTTCTACGACGCCTACTGGAGCGTGATTCCACCGTTGCTGCTGTTCTATTGGTGGAGCCAATCCGGTGTGCAGCAGTTGCGGTGCTGGCTGATCGCGGTGGTCGTGGTGCTGTGGGCGATCCGCCTTACTGCCAATTGGTTGGATGGCTTTCCCGGCCTTCACCATGAAGATTGGCGCTACCCGATGTTCCGCGAGAAGGCCGGTCGGTGTGAATTCGTCGTCGACCTGGTGACCATTCACCTCATCCCGACGCTGCTGGTGTTCGCCGGCATGCTGCCGGTGTATGCGGTGGTGACCTGGCCGCGTGGCGACATCGGCTGGCTGACTGATGTGGCGTTCGTGGTGGGGTTGGCCGCGGTGGTACTGGAGTTGGCTGCCGATGTGCAGATGCACCGCTTCGTCCGTCGTAAAGCGGAGGGCGAGGAAGGCGCAGCGATGGACCGCGGGCTGTGGTCGTGGTCGCGGCATCCGAACTACTTCGGGGAGTTCGGCTTCTGGGTCTCGCTGGCGCTCTTCGGGGTGGCCGTCTCGCCGCCGGACGCGTGGTGGCTGTGCCTGGGCGCGTTGGGCATGCTGGGTATGTTCCTCGGCGGCAGCATCCCGATGATGGAGACGCGCAGCCTCCAGCGGCGACCCGAATATCAAGACGTGATCGACCGGGTGTCGAAGTTCGTGCCGCGCCCGCCCCGCCGCGTCTAGCAGGCGGTCGGATAAGACTCGCAGTACGGCGTCGTTCCGGGGAACTTGTACCGGTGCCCGACCACCCATCGGTAGACGACGTCCTCGAGCACTCGAATACCGGGAATTCGGTAGATCGCCAGCGGAACTCGACTGCCGATCGCAGTCGAGACAGCGGCGTTGACGGCCTCGGCGCCGGAGTACATCGTGCCGGCCGAGTCCAGCCATCGCACCGCATCCAGCAGGCTGGCCGGCGCGACGCCGAGGCGGTCGGCGACGCCGGGGCCCTGGAGCGGCTCGGTCCGTATCCTGCCGGTGCGGTCGAATTTCAGCAGCAAATCCCGCGAACGGGTGCACATTCCGCATGCCCCGTCGAAATACAGTGTGCCCATCAATGGTGCAGGCCTCATCGGGCGACCCCCTGCCGTGACCGCAGTTGCACTACCGAGCCTACGCCGGTCGGAGGGCGTCGCGCTCGGATGCCGGCGACCGCGAACACGATGCCGGTGCCGATCTCGGCAGCGGCGCTGTCACCGGAGAACCACGTCACGTTGATGCGTGGGCCGGACACAAAACTGTCCTGGTAAGCGGGAAAGTAACTCGGCAACAGGTGCGCGTAGGTGAAGAGGATGGCGCTGCCGAAGCCGACCGCGATTGCCGCTTCCGGTGCCCTGCGGTGACCGGTGACGGCCATCAGGACGGCGACTACGACGAATAAGCCCTGAATCATGCCACCGACCATGATCGCGTGTGGTGACGCTGCCATGCCCCGGCGCAGGTGATCACCGACGTGGACGGCCCAACCGACAGCGAAAAGTATTGCCGCCCAGCGCAGCGGACGCTTGGCGGAGCCTGGTTGCTCTGATAGCTGACTTGTCATCGCGGATCACCGTCCTCAACGCCTGACATCCATTCTACTACTACGCAGAGTAGTAATCAAGAATTCTGGCAACAAGGTTTACAACGAACAGGAGCCATCGGGCTAGAACACGTTCTAGTCTTGCCGCCATGGGATTTCTGAAACAGGACACCCCGCAGGTCGACTTCGAGGAGTGGAGCAAGGGCACCCGCTCCGAGAAGATCATTCCGATGGCCCGGCACTGGGCCGAGGTCGGCTTTGGCACGCCAGTGCTGCTGCACCTGTTCTACGTCGTCAAGATCGTGCTGTACATCCTGGCGGCCTGGCTACTGGCGCTGACCACCGACGGCATCCACGGGTTCACCGATGTGGCGCACTGGTATGCCGAACCGATCGTGTTCGAGAAGGTCGTGCTCTACACGATGCTGTTCGAAGTGGTCGGTCTCGGCTGCGGCTTCGGCCCGCTGAACAACCGCTTCTTTCCGCCGATGGGCTCGATCCTGTACTGGCTGCGGCCCGGCACCATCCGACTGCCACCGTGGCCAGACCGGGTTCCGTTGACTAGGGGCGATAGTCGGACCCTGTTCGACGCGTTGCTCTACGGCGCGCTGCTGGTGCTGCTGGTGATCGCGGTCTTTTCCGACGGCACCGGCCCAATGCCGGCGCTGGGCACGACGGTCGGAGTGCTGCCGGCCTGGCAGATCTGGGCGGTGCTGGGCGTGCTGGCGGTGCTGGGACTGCGCGACAAGGTCATCTTCCTGGCCGCCCGCGGCGAGGTGTATGCATCGTTCACGGTCACCTTCCTGTTCGCCGGCTACGGCGTGGACATGATCCTGGCGGCCAAGCTGGTCTGCCTGGTGATTTGGCTCGGCGCGGCGACATCCAAACTCAACAAGCACTTTCCGTTCGTGATCTCGACGATGATGAGTAACAACCCGGTGTTCCGGCCACGGTTCATCAAACGCAGGTTCTTCGAACACTTTCCAGATGATCTGCGACCGGGCCGGCTGTCGCGATGGCTGGCGCATTTCAGTACGGCGATCGAGGGTCTGGTGCCATTGGTGTTGTTCTTCAGTCACGGCGGCCCAGCGACCGCGATCGCCGCGTTCGTCATGCTGTGTTTCCATTTCGGCATCTTGTCGTCGATCCCGATGGGGGTGCCCTTGGAGTGGAACGTGTTCATGATGTTTTCCGTGCTCGCACTGTTCGTCGGGCACGCCTCGATCGGCCTGAGCGACCTGACCACCCCGCTGCCGGTGCTGCTGTTTGCGGTCGTGACCGGCACCGTCGTGACGGGAAACCTGTTGCCGCGCAAGGTATCCTTCCTGACCGGCATGCGCTACTACGCCGGCAACTGGGACACCACCCTGTGGTGCATCAAGTCGTCGGCGGAGGCGAAGATCGTCGACAACATTGTCGCGATCGCCAGCATGCCGGCCGCACAGCTGGAGAAGTTCTACGGCAGCAAGGAAGCCGCGCAGATCCCGATGTACATGGGATATGCCTTCCGCGCGTTCAATACGCACGGTCGGGCGTTGTTCACCTTGGCGCACCGCGTGATGGCCGGCCATAACGAGGACGACTACGTGCTGACCGACGGTGAGCGCGTCACCAGCACCGCGATCGGCTGGAACTTCGGCGACGGCCACTTCAGCAACGAGCAATTGGTCGCGGCGCTGCAGAAGCGCTGCCACTTCGAGCCCGGCGAGGTACGGGTCGTGATGCTCGACGCCCAGCCGGTCCACCGGCAGACCCAGCAGTACCGGTTGGTCGACGCTGCCACAGGTGAATTCGAGCGCGGCTACGTCCATGTCGCCGACATGGTGACGCGGCAACCTTGGGCCGACGACGTGCCGGTACACGTGCAGTCGGCTACCGCCCGCCGAGCGTGAAACCGTTGCGAGAATTCAGCGATTTTTTCGCAACAGTTTCACGCTCGACGCGCGCGCTCAGGCGTCGGCGCGGACCTTCTTGGTCGCCTCGACCAGGTTCGCCAAAGACGCATTCACCTCATCGGAGTTGCGGGTCTTCAGGCCACAGTCCGGGTTGACCCAGAGCCGGTCAGCCGGAACGGCTTTCAGCGCCTCGTGCAAGGACCTGGTGATCTCGTCGGTGCTCGGCACCCGCGGCGAGTGGATGTCGTAGACACCAGGCCCGACGCTGTTCGAGAAGCCGATCGCATTGAGGTCGTTGAGCACCTCCATGTGTGAGCGGGCCGCCTCGATCGAGGTGACGTCGGCGTCGAGGTCGGCGATCGCACCGATCACCTCACCGAACTCCGAGTAGCACAGGTGCGTGTGGATCTGTGTCGAGTCCTCTACGCCCGACGTCGCCAGCCGGAACGCGGCGACCGCCCAGTCCAGGTAGGCCTGCTTCTCAGAGTCGCGCAGCGGCAACAGCTCTCGCAACGCGGGCTCGTCGACCTGGATCACCGCGATACCGGCCGACTGCAAATCCACTGTCTCGTCGCGGATCGCCAGCGCCACCTGGTTGGCGGTGTCGGCAAGCGGCTGGTCATCCCGCACGAACGACCACGCCAGGATCGTCACCGGACCGGTGAGCATGCCCTTGACCGGCTTGTCGGTCAGCGACTGCGCATACTCGGCCCACTCCACCGTCATCGGGTGCCGGCGGGTCACGTCGCCGAAGAGAACCGGCGGACGCACGCAGCGGCTGCCGTAGGACTGCACCCAGCCAAGCTTGGTGGCGAAGAAGCCGTCCAGTTGCTCGGCGAAGTACTGCACCATGTCGTTGCGTTCCGGCTCACCATGCACCAGCACGTCAAGCCCGAGCTTCTCCTGCAGCGTGATCACATCAGCGATTTCGGCCCGCATCCGGCGGGTGTACTCGGCGTCGTCGATCTCGGCGGCGACCAGCGCGGCACGGGCCTTTCGGATCTCGACGGTCTGCGGGAACGACCCGATGGTGGTCGTCGGCAACGGCGGCAGGTGCAGCCGCTCCATCTGAGCCTCACGACGTTTCGCGGCCGGTCCGCGTTCGGTGCCGCCGGACTTGGCGATCGAGTCGAGGCGTTCGCGCACCGTGCTGTTGTTCAGCCGTGGGTCGTTCTTGCGCGACGCGACCGCCGCGTTGGACTGCGCGATCTCGTCGGCCACCGCATCGCGACCGTCCTTCAGCGCCTTGGCCAACGTGACAACCTCGTGCACCTTCTCGGCGCCGAACGCCAGCCAGCTGCGCAGCGCGTCGTCCAGGTCGGTCTCGGGCTCCAGCGAATACGGCACATGCAGCGTCGAGCACGACGTCGAGACGGCAAGGGCTCCAACCGAACCGAGCAGGCCGGCCAGCGTGCTCAGGGCCGCCTGCAGGTCGGTGCGCCAGATGTTGCGACCGTCGACAATGCCGGCCACCAACATCTTGGCGCTCAACTCCGGCACCGCGACGATCGCGGTGTCGGCGCCGTAGACCAAGTCGACACCGATCGCCTCGACCGGCGTACGCGCCAGAGCGGGCAACGTGGCGCCAGGGTCGCCGAAGTAGGTGGCCACGTGGATCGCGGGCCGGTGCTCTAGTGCTCCCAGCGTGTTGTACGCGCGCTCGGCGAAAGCCGCGGCGTCGGCCGAGATGTCGGTCACCAGCACCGGCTCGTCGATCTGGACCCACTGCGCCCCCTGGTCGGCGAGTTGGCCGAGCAGGTCGCTGTAGAGCGGAACCAGCTCGTCGAGCCGCTCGATCGGCGCGCCCGCGCCGTCGACCGCCTTGCTCAGCAGCAGAAACGTGACCGGTCCGATGATCACCGGGCGGGCCGGAATGCCTTGCTCGTGGGCCTCTTCGAGCTCTGAAAGTACCTTGTCCGGGTGTAGGGAGAACTCGGTGTTCGGCCCGATCTCCGGGACGATGTAGTGGTAGTTGGTGTCGAACCACTTGGTCATCTCCAACGGCGCAATGTCCTCGGTGCCGCGGGCCGCGGCGAAGTAGCGATCCAGGTCATCCGCGACGACCTCGACGCGCGAGGGCAGTGCGCCCAGCAGCGCCGCGGTGTCCAGCATCTGGTCGTAGTAGGAGAAGGTGTTCACCGGCACCGAGTCCAGGCCCGCGTCGGCCAGCTGCGCCCAGGTGTCGCGGCGGATGGTGGCGGCGCCGTGTTCCCGCTCTGCGCGGCGGATGTTTCCCTTCCCGTCGCTCTCGGTGGCGCGCTTGTGTTCGCGCTTCGGGCCGATGCGCGGTGAGCCGGTAACGGTGGCGGTATATGGTGTTGCG
>NZ_JBYCLA010000028.1:0-19918 GCF_057473665.1 Mycobacterium sp. TH-M25 | reverse complement strand
GTGGGTCCAGCGATCGCGGCGATGGCTACCCATTCGATCCCGCGATAAGGGCCGCCGGGCCACTCCTGGCCCGGAGCGGCTTCCCCGATCTGGATGTCGATGTCGCGGATGCCCGACCATGCTTCGGCCTTCTCTACCGGTCGTGGCGGGGCAACCGGTGCTGTGGTCACCATCCGCGGGTGTTGGAGTGGCCGACGCTGCCGGGCAGGTGCTCAAATTCCTGATTGCCGCGCTGATACAGCCCCACGATGTGTGCCACGACAACCGCCAAGGCGACACCGCCTGCGATTGCCGACAATCCGGCGCCGGTGCCACGCTTCCAGTGGTCTCTCATGCCGCGCACGATGCCGCTGCCCAAGAAGTATGTGCCGCCGACGGCCACGATGATGTAGAGGACCTCGTGGCTCATGTTGATGACCCCGGCCCCAGCAGCCATGTTGATGGTGTGGCTAGCCAGGACGGGCATGGAATACGAACCGATCACGGTGATTACCTCTTTCTCTGAATCCTCAGTGACGTCTAGTTCCGCGGGGCCACCGTCGTGGGAACCGGGGTCGGTGTGGCATCGGCCAACACCGGGATGGCGTCGATCTGGGCGACAAACCAGGTGCCGCCCACCGATCGCAACGTCAGTGAGTACGACAGCGACACCAGCGTGTAGTCCGGTCTGCGCGCCGACACATCAATGTGCGCCGCTAATTCGCTGTTATCCGTCGGCGCATCAGGGGGATTGGTGTCGACCTGGGCGGCAGTCACCGAGGCAGACGAGTACGACGCCACGGGCGTGATGCCTGAGTCGGTGGTGATAAACCGTTCCAGGCCGCCCGAGGTGGTAAGAAACGCTGCGGCAAACCCAGACAGCATTGTGAAAAGCGGGCTGTTGGCGGCGATCGTCACTGAATAGCCCAGGGGCACAATAGCGCCCGGCGGCGGCGGATCCACCCTGCTGATGCGATCGAGAGCCTGCATGCCCTTATCCCGGTACACCGCGACTGGTAGTTGGTAGAAGGCCGTCGTCGGGGGCGCTGAAGGGTAGGGCTGTTCGTCGATCTGCACCTTGACGCTGTAAAGGACCATGTCGTTGGAGGCGTCCTTGCGCTTTGATGCCCACGCCGTGGGATTGGACACCGTCATCGATGAGGTGGTGGGCAATTCGTACTTTTGTCCGTCGGGAAAGCACCGCGTGAGATTGCTGGCGCCCGAGGCGGTTCCAACGAGAAGGCCCCGTACGCAATTGACGGCGAACGCCTTCACCGGGTCGGTTTCGTTGATCACCTCGCGAGCCACGGCCGCCACGGGCGGCGGCTCGGGAGGAAACGCGAACCGCCACAGCAACGCGATCCCGTTGATCGACGAGCTCGCCACGAGAATCACCAGGGTCACCCGCCCGGCGCCGTGGCCCAACACCGTGAGGCGCTGCTTCCATACGTTGCTGATCTTCATGTCGTCCTTAAGTCGCCTTGTGTCCAATGACTTTGATGCTGGACACCGCGAACGTTCCGTCGCTGGGATCGGTGTCGTGGCCTGATCCGAAACCCGACGGGTCCGGCCCGCTCGGCGGTTGCGGGCCGTTGACCGGCGCGGGTCCGCCCAGGATGCCGCCGAACGGTCCACCGTCTTGCGCCGTCGCGGTGGGCTGAGGAGCTGCCACCGGGCGGCTGGTTTGGCGAATGATCACCGTGATCTTCGAGGCGCTGATCCCCGGAATCGGTTTGACCGCTTCGCCGTGGATGTTGCCGGTGTCCTGGTCTACGACCGTGTGCGCAGTGTCATTGAACTGCCATTGCACCAACGTGACGACGCGGTGCTGCAGCCATGGGTCAGCGCCAGAGCCCTGCGCCGGCGAGGTATCCCCCGGCACAATACTGACCGCAGTGATCACATAAGCGCGTTCGATGCCAGCCGGGCCGAGGGTGATGTAGAGCGGTTGACCGTCGGTGTGCCGCACGCAAATCCACGGCGACGGCTTATCAGGGTCGGCGATCGATTTGGCTGAGGTGGAGGCGCCGGCCGGGCAGTCAGCTGAGGCGGTAAACGGCAGCGGGTGATCACCACCCTCGCCAGCCGCTGGCGTGGGCGCTGCCACCACAGTCGGTGCGACACTGGATTTGACGACGTGTGGGCGCGGACTCGGCGATGGGCTATCCGGACCAGACAGTGTGACGCCCAGGGTGGTAACCACCGTCGCCAGCACGACCACCGCGGCGAAGGCGCCGAGCACCCAGGGTGTGTATCGGCGCGGGCGGCGTTGCTTGTCCCCCTCGCCAACAACGTCGGCACCGCCGCCGTGCTGCTCGACTCCGGTGCCCTCGTCGCCCCCGTCGCCCTCAACATCCAAGGCGCCAGCGGGGTCGGCGGCATGGTGATCCTCAGCAAGTGCCGCAGTGGCGCCGACGCGGGCGATGCCGTCATCGGGATCGACAGGCTCCCCACCGCTGTCCTGAGCTGAGACGCTGTCGTGGTCCTCGTCGAGCCGGTCGTCCTCGGTCTGGGCATCCGCGTCCAGATCCACCCCGATCTGGCGCAGCCATTGCTGGTCAGAAACCGAGCTCACGGCCGCCGCCGCCCCGAACGGTGCCCCGCCGTCCGGCGGGAGGCGAACTTGCGTCGGTGATGGTAGGTGGCCGGCAACCGGTGCACCCGCGGCAAGACGTTCGCCGAGACATTGACATAGCCGTCATCACGGTCAGCAACCAACCCTGTGTCCTCACCGCGCACCACATACATCCGTTGGCGGTGGGCGATCACCGGCGGCAGCAGTGCCTGGGGCGCCGCCTGCGCTGCCGGTTGAGCAACGGGCTGGCTCCACACCTGCACCAGACGCTGGTCCTCAGCGGCACGGCGGGCGCGGTGGGCACGTATCAGCTTGAACGCCGTCCACAGGCACGCCGCCGCGACCAGCAGCGGCGCCAGTCTGACGAGCAATTCAACGATCGCCAACGTGATCGCGACGAGGACGGTCATCAGCGTTGCGACCGCCGCCACAAGCCCCTTCATCGCGGTGTCCCTTCGTCGTCTCGGCGCCGCTAGAGAAGTGGCGCCTATGCACGCAACCGTAGGCGGTAATAAGCGATTCTGTCCACACTGTTAGACGACAATGGTTGCGTTTAGGTAGTTTCATGCGCGTGAATACACCAAAAGACGGGCCTGCGCGGCTCGATCATTTCGTCTCCGAGCGGCTGGCGGTCCTGCACATGTCCCGGGCTGAACTGGCTCGCCGGGGCGGACCCAACCGCTCGACGCTGCACAAGTCCAGCAACGGCTCTCGCACCATGTCGTTGGCCACACTGGCCCGCCTTGATGAAGCCCTGGGTTGGGCACACGGCTCATCGCGGACGATCCTTGAAGGCGGGCTACCTGCCACCCCACCGCCGCAAGACACCCACGTACGCACGGTGTTGCACGCGGTGGAAGACCTCGTCGAGCAGTGCCACTCGATCTTGGCCGACGCCCGTCAGTTACTCACCGAACTGCTGACAGCACGCGAACCGGCCGAGCATGCCCGCTGACATCTTCGACGATCAACGCCGAGCCTGGATCGCGGCTCACGCGGGGATCTTTGTCTTCCAGAAGCGCCGCGCGGAACTACTGGCCAAAAAGATCCGCGCTCGCACGCGAAGCCACGTCGGTGCCCGGCCTGACCCGCACGACGACGTGGTCGCCCCGCCGCTACCGATGCGCTCCGCCAGCTTAGCCAGCGGGTCCCTGGAAGCCGCGCTGGTCTTAAGCTGCGCAGCGATCGCCCCGCTTGGGTGGGTGGTGGGCAAGCTCTCCTATCTCCTGATCGTCAGGCTCATCCCGGAGCGGCTCCGTGCCTATCCGAGACCGGCGCTGCTGTGGGGAGCCGCGCTGGCAGCGCTGCCGCTGCCGTTTTATGACCCGTCCGCCGGTTTGTGCAGCCAGGTGTTGGTCCCCTGGCTTCTGGTCCAACTACCTGCAACCCTGGTCACGGCCGCGCTCTACGGTGTCCTCGAAGGCTGGCTAGCCGTCGAAGGTTCCAGCCACTGGTGGCCACTGACGCCCGAAGCGGTTGAAGTTGACGACGACCTGATCTTGGGGTCAATGCTGCCCATGCCCACGGTCTTAGATCCATCCCCCGAACCCGAGCCCGCCCGCCGTGTCCCGCCCTCACTGCATGTGCGCCGGCACACCCCGCCACCGATCCACTGGGGACCGATCCTCGGCGGGGCCGCGGTCGTCTCGGCGATCGCGATCTGGTGCCTGATCTGCGCGACCAGCGCCCTGCTAGGTTCTGCCGACCAGCACTTGGACCAACCGAGCTCACAGACGTTGTCCTTCCCTGCGCTCCACATATCGCCTGACCACCGATGAGCCCCGAGGGGGCCGGTCGCTTTAGCGGCCGGGGGAATCGGGGCGTAGGTGAACAGCGTGGTCAGGCGAGTTTGTCGGTCCCGTCTCGTAAGGTTCGCGGTATGTCGGGTCAGCGGTTTCGTCGCACGCCGGGAGGCGTGTGCTCGCTGGGCCTACATTTGGTGTGGTGCCCGAAGTACCGGCGTCGGGTGTTGGGTGGGCGGGTCGCCCGCCGCCTGGACGAGCTGATCGAGCAGATCGCCGCCGAGCACGGCTGGCAGATCGTCGCTCATGAGGTGATGCCCGATCACGTGCATCTGTTCGTGCGGGTCGGCCCGGCCGACGCCCCGGCGGTGGTGGTGCGCGCGTTCAAAGGCCGCACCGCGCGAGTGCTGCGCCAGGAGTTCCCGCACCTGCGGAATTTCACGAAGGTGCTGTGGTCACCGGCGTACTTCGCCGCGTCGGTCGGCTACGTGTCGGAGACGACGGTGCGCCGCTACATCGAGCACCAGTGGGATGCGGTGCTGGCGTCGTGAGTCAACAAGTCAAGATCACCCGCGCCTGTCTGCACGGCAGTGCGGTGTACCTCGGCGATGTCACCGGGGCGGATGGCACAGCGGCGCCGGTCTGGTCAGCCAACCCGGATGAGGTGTTGGGCTGGCTGTGCGATGGGTTCCGGTTCCGGTTCAACCAGCGCCGCTCGACCCGCTGCCGTTACTTGACGTGCCAAGACCGTGATGGTGATCGGGTGATGGTGATCGATCCGGCTGGCCAGCCGGTGCTGATGCCGATCGGGCGCACCGTCACCGACATCACCGATGCTCAGGCTCGCCGGCAACATAGTTTCTTGGCGGCGATGCCCGGCTACGTGTTGGAAGCGACGCTGAAAACCGAAGCGAACGACTGGTTCTCGGCGGGAAAACGCCGCAAGACGAACACGGCTGCGGGCCGGCGGCCCGGCTCGATGCCCGGATTCCGCCGCAGGGATTCCGATGCGCGGTTTGTGTGCTGGTTCAACGGTGGCCGCAACGCTGTCTTCACCAAGACCGGGCGGCGCTCCGCTGTGGTGACGATCAGCGGGGCCAATCCGAGAACGCACCGCGCACCAAGGCGTGCAGCCGACGGAAAGCCGCACAAACTGGGCTGGAAGATCACGCTGCACGTCAGGTTGTCGCAACCGATCCGCGCGTACACGTCGGTGCGAGTGAACTGGACGCGCCGGGAGTTGGTGTTCGTCAACGAACCGCTGCCCGTGACGGGCAAGGTCAACACCGGTGAGGTGGTCGGTATCGATCGGGGTGTGGCGCACACCGCCGCTGATGACCGCGGTCGTTTCTACGATGCCCCCGAGACCGCTGGTTTGGATAGGCAACGCAAGTTTCATCAACGCCGGATGGCCAAATCCAGGGTGATCGCGGCCCGTGAGGGACGTCGGTACTCCGGCAGCCGCCGCTATCAGGCACACAAGACCGCCGCCGCCAACCTGGCGGCGCGTCAAGCGCGGGTCAGGGACGATTTCGCGCACAAACTCAGCACCCAGTTGGTGCGTGAGCACGACTTCATCGGGATCGAAGCCCTGCACCTGGACCGCATGACCCGCCGGCGCAAGGGAATTGGAGCAGCGGCCAAACGCGCTCTGAACCGGGTGCTGCAGAACGCCGCGCTAGCGCGGCTGGCCAAACACATCGAGTACAAGTCCAAATTGGCCGGTGTCACCGTGGTTGAGGTGCCGGCTGCCTACACCAGTCAGCGTTGCCATCAGTGCAGGCACACAGCACCGGAGAACCGCGAAAGCCAAGCGGTGTTCCGGTGCACAGCGTGTTCCTGGACGGGCAACGCTGATACCAACGCTGCGGTGAATGTGCGTGAGGAAGCCCTCACCCGCTGGGCGGCGGCGCAAACCGAACAACTGGCTGGGACATCCGCGCAAGCGGGCAGCACCGCTGTCAGCCAGGCGGGGAGCAAGAATAAGACCGACCCCCACACGGGTTCGGCCCCTGGGCCGGCGGCATCTGCGATGAACCGCAAACCACCCACCGCCGCCTAACGGCCAAGGGAATCCACCGCTTTCAAGCGGTGGAGGATGTCAACCGCGTTCATAGGCCGCAACACCGAACCCTGTACCTGGGTGTAGGCAGCGCTAACGCGGATCGACACGTCTTAACGCTACCTTACGCTACTCTTATATTGCTTAATATTGGTGTACGTTCACTCGTCATTCCCGGTTCGACCAATCTGAAGAACTGACACGCGCTTGAGACGAACAGCAGATGACATGTAGTGAGACAACAGCCATCTCGCCAGGACAGAGGCAGGCGGTATGACATCGGAAGCGAGAATCGACACTGGGCCAGCCGCAGTCGATTCGCTACTGCGCCTTCTTAATTCGCCGTTGCACCGCTTGGTCGAATAGGGCCAGGAACTCCGTCCAGTCAGGGATATGCAAGCGCTCGCCCGCGGTCCCCCGCTGCAGAAGCTGGGCTTCCTCTCGGGATTGGGGAAGCAGCTCTTGCCAACCGATGACTTGGCCGAACTGTGAGGATTGTCCTCGGCTGCCGCCAGTAGGCTCGTAGGCCTCGGTGCGCCGGGTGGTCTCGCCCAGCCAGTGCGACGCCTGTTCGAGTAAGTGACGCTCGTGAGCCCCGTACATGATCAGCGTGCCCGGGAACATATCCCGGAGCGCATCAGCATATTTGGGCCCGAATACCACATCGAAATGTGACGACGCCTGCACAGTCGCCAAGATGTTGACGCCCAGTCCCGCTGACTCTCCGACATAGGTCAACAGATCCGGCAGCGGGCACGAGTTGCACACCTCGTCAAGTTCGAGCAGCAGCCGATGAGTCAGTTGATGGTTAGCCATCTTGCGGCGGAAATGCCGGACAATGGAGTCGATCAGCGCCACCGCAGCGCCCGCGACCGAGCCAGTGTTTGGTGCGATGACAAACAGCGTCGCATCTGGCTCGTCAAGCATGCGGACGTCAAAGGATTCCACACTGATGCGCTCGACCGCACTCAAGTGCGACGCGCCCTCATCGGCGCTCAATCCCAAACGCAGCCAGGGTGTTACGGCCTTTGACACCGTGATCTTGATGCTGTCACGCAGGCGGGAATCCATTCCCGCGATCACGGCATATAGCGGGGCTGCGAGCTTGGGTTGTTCGCATAGCCCGTAGGCGGTCAACCATGACGGCCGCCCCAGCTGCGGGATAGGACGCCCATCGTCCCCGCCGGCGTCATCGACGCCGAAGTCCTGCACGGCGTCGAGCACCCACGGCATTCCCAGGCCGTTGCCCAACGGGCTGGCCGCGTAGAGCAGACACGCCAATGGGGGTGCCGCCTGGCTTTCCCAAAGGCCGCCTGCGGCAACCGCATTACCACTCGCCCCGCTAAAACCCACACCCGAGGTCGCCAGCATCGTCTCGGCGACCGTCAGCGCCTCGTGGGCGCTGGTGATGGTGCGGGTCGGGTCCGAAACCATGCGCCGCACCCCGGCCGGCCACACCTCGGTATGCTCCGGGCGCAGATCGATCACACCGGTGACACCCGTGCTGCGCCGCGTCAACACCAGCTCAGCTAGGTCAGGTTTGGACGACACCAACACCGCGGGCCCAGGATGTAGGAGCGCCGCGGGGGCCAGAATCCGGCGTGTTTTGCCGGTACGCGTTGGCGCGCTGACCAAAATGTGTGGTGCGGTCGCCGCGCGCGCCGCCACGTTTCGCTTGTTGTAGGTCAGTCCGCAGTACGGCGTGTACGGTTCCTTGTCCACGAGCCCATCATCGGCGCCGCTGCCCTCAAACGTCTAGCAAAACAGCAACATTGGCTACCGCCAGTTTCGAGGGGTGTGCCGGCAGCTAGACCGCCGCACGGGAGTGCAGCGCCGTTGCGAGAATGCGGTTGACCGTCGTGTGATGCAACTTCAGTTCGTCGGAAATCTCGCCGGGCCGTTGCCCGGCGGCGTGGAGGCGTATCACGGCTTCGATGACTTCTGGTGGCTGCTTGGTTCGTTTCGACGCCACCACGGTGCGTACGGCCCGATCATGTGGGTCGCGTGCGGCTGCCGCGGTGACGGGTTCGGGTTTCGGGCCCACGGGCAGCGATTGCGTCACCTCGTGCGGTTGCTTGGCGCTGTCTAGCTTGGTCGCTGAAGCGGCCCTGACCGGCAGCGGTGTCGCCGGCGGCGCCAGGTCCACGCTCTGATGGTCATGGTCATCATCGACATCGTTGTCATGGACACCCGCCGTCGGTGCCTGTGCGGTGCTGTGGTGGAGGCGGGTCAGGGCTACCAGCGCGACGGTGGCCTGGGCGGTGGTGACGTCGATAATCAGCGGCCACAGCCACGCCAGGCTTGGGCGGATGCCGCAGCGAATCGCGAGGCTGCACAACGCATCAAAGGACAGGCGGAACGCGCCGGCGCCCAGCAGCAGCGTCATGATGAGAGCCGCCCAGAACGTCAGATTGGGGCGACGGTGAACCTTGATCAGCAGCGAGAGCCCTTCGGTGGATCCGAGCAACACCAGCGGCGGTGCGGTGGCTACCGCGGCCGCCAGCGCCGGTGCGACATGCTCGGCCTGCACGATCGCGTGCAACGCGTTCCCCGTGATGGAGGCTGCGCTCGCTCCGATCAGTACCACCCAGAAGAACCGCACCGCGCGTCGGTGAGTTCGCGCATCGGTGTCGAACAGATCATCACCCGCGCTGTCGCAAGCCATACCCGCCATCGTGCACGCCGGTCCATCGATTCGTCTACCAAGACAAGCCACTTCGGCGCGATGAATTCAGCGGAGGTAGGCGTCTTCGTTGCGGAAGGTCATTGGCCGCAAGACGGTGCGAAATCGTTGTGTTTTCACGGTGATTCGTTCGCCGCGTTGTTCGATGCGGATGTCGGGTGCAGCGCTGGCGGGCACATCGCCGACCGTGATGGAGGTCCGCGCGGGCGGGTAGCTGTTTGCTCGTCCGTTGTGTATCACCATGGTTGGGGGGCGAGGCGGCTGGGCGGTCAAGTCACGCGTTGTCCAGATCCGCGGGGATGCCGACGCCATGGTCCAGCGTCCCGTGGGGTCATAGACGGCGACCTGTTCGCCCGCCGCGGCGGCCCGGCGAATAAGCCGGCGGACCTCCTGGTCGTCATCGGCGTGCAAAGCGATTCGGGTGGGGGCCGCGGGATCTGACATCGGCATCAGCAAGATGGCGTCACGCCATTGTCCAAGCAGAACACCGGATGCGCCGGCGACGACGGCAGTGTCCAATTCAGCGGTGACCGGCGTGGAGGGCAAGCTGAGCCGCTGGCGGCCCGGCACGGTCAACGCGACCGCTTCCCATTGTCGGCCCGCCATCGGGTTGAGCACCAATCGCGGTGAGGTGGCCAGTGGTTGCACGGTGGTCAGCCGAACCAGGGCCGACGCCTGCACGCCCGTGGGCTCGCTGCGCAACGCGATCACCAGGGTGGTGTGATCGCTTTGGTAGGCCCACACATCGTCGAGTTCAGCAGAGCGCACGTCTTGGGCGCTGAAGAAATACGCTGTCACATAGGCTTTCCCGCCGCGCTGCAGATTGGTCCAGCGGTCCTGATAGGAAGCTGTTGCGTTCTCGGGACCACCCAGGCTGGCCATTATCGCGTCGTTCATCTGCGCGGCAGTCAAAAGCCGTGCGCGGCAGTTCGTTTGGTTGAGGGCTCTGGTGATGCGCTGCGACGCGGCCACTGCCGCGGCGATAGTGTCACGCCGCCACAGCAATCCCGGCACTACGCGCTCACTGCGCGTATCGAAACGGACCACCAGCGTCACGCTGCGCTGTCCGGCCGCCGGCAGGCCCCGCAGGGCGGCTTCGTACAGCTCGGCATAGTTGTCTCTGGCGGTGCGGCTGCCTTCGCACACGATGTCGACGTCGACGCTTAATCCGCAGCGCTGCATCTCTTGTGCGATCACGCTAATCGGCACGGTATTGGGCGTTTTGGTGTGGTCGGCGTGCAACAGGGTCGGGATGTAGGGCTTGCCCAGGACCGAAATCATCGTGCACACGGTATGGCCGTCGATCACGACACCGATCGTGTGTTCGTTGAGCGTGACGTCGACCGGTTCAGGCAGGCGAAGCTTACGCTCCCGGTGGCGCGTCCAGTTGATCAGTCGCCCCACCCACTGCCAGACCGTGCGTCCACGCAGGGTCAGCACACAGAGCAACAGGCCCAGCACTGCGGCGCTGGCCATCGCGACCGGCCACGATATCAGCGTGGTGCTCAGCGCCAGCGCCACCGCAGCCGCGACGAGTTCCCCGGTGATGACAGCGCGAGAATTGAGACGAGCCGAGGCAAACCGTTGGCGCATCAGATCTGCTCCCTACGACGTGCGACCGTGACGCCGATAGCCACCGCCAGGACGCCGGTGACGGCCACGCCGGTGATGGCCATCGCGACCCAGCCCGGGTGCGGGTCGCGTGGCGCAGGCGGGGGCGGCACCTTGAGCTGGGCGCGCTGCACTCCGGGGGCAAACGTGTCTCCTGGTGGCACATCCCAGGTCAACGCGGCGACCGGATCCACCGTGCCGTAACCCACCACGTTGTCACGCCCACCGGCGGGTGGGTGCGCGGTGGCCTCTAATCGGTGGATCACCTGATGTGCGGTCAGGTTGGGGAACTTCGCGCGCACCAACGCCGCGACGCCCCCGACGAACGCCGAGCTGAACGAGCTCCCCGCGATCGGGTGCAGCTTCTCGTCATCGACTGAGCCGTTGATCACTTGTCCGCTGGTCGAAAGGCCCACGATGTCGGCGCCCGGTGCGGCCAGTCCCACCCAAGGGCCGTGCACGGAGGCGCTGTCGCCGCCGGCGGGAACACCGGTCGAATCGGTGGCTGACACGGCCAACACGTAATCGCTGAACCACGCCGGGGTGGCGATGGTTTTGACCGAGGCCCAGCCGCGCGTGGGGTCACCCGGTAGTGGGTCGGGATTTTGTACGTTGCAGCCCTGGGCATGAACGTTGCCCGCGGCGGTCACGATCACGACGTCGCGGTCGACCGCGGCGTAGCGGACCGCGGCTGCCAAGGCGCTTTGATCCTGCGGCTTGGTTGTCGAGATGCACGAGACCACACTGATGTTGATCACTTTGACGCCCAGATTAGCGGCGTGCACGATCGCGCGGGCCAACGAGTTGATATCACCGGCGCGGCGAATGTCCTCAGGATTGTCGGACACTCCGGGGTCGAGGAGGCCGAACGTTTGCGCTGTCTGGCGGATCGAGATGAGCATCGCGTCCGGAGCCACGCCGATCAGCCCATCGGGACCGCCACCAGGGGGCGGTTCGAGCGGCGCTGACCCGCGATCCTGGCCAAGGGTGGCCGGAGGCGGAGCCGCCCTACCAAGCCAGGCTGGGTGGTCGTCTGGCGGTGGCGGGGGCGGGGGCGGCGGGGCCACCGTTTGGGTCACCGTGACCGTCGGCGGCGGCGGTGGCGGGGGAATCGGGCGCGGCGGCGGCGCCCCCGCGGGAGGAGCCACAGGCACTGCCCAGGACGGCTGGGGAACCAGAGCTGCCCCCGAGGGCGCGGCCCCAATCAGTGAGGCCACCACGGTCCCGTGGCCATCGCAATCAGACAGACCGTCACCAAACTGGCCCATCACGAAGTCCCCCCCGGCCACCAAGTGCGGCAGCCGAGGTTGTGCCGCCACGCCGGTATCGATGATCCCCACCAGCACGCCCACACCGGTGGATTCTTTCCAGGCCTGAGGCATGTTCATCAATTGCAGCGGTGCGGGCAGCTCGCGCAAATCACTGCCCGGCAGCACCCCGGTGGTGGTGCAGGCCGCGATTTGGTGCATTGGCTGATCCGGGGCGGGCGCGGGATCAGGCGGCGGTGGGCCAGGAGGCACTACCGGGGGATCGATCGCGCCGGCCACGCCGCCGGACACGGCAATCAGGGCGGCGGCCAGTCCCACCGCGCCCAGGCTGCTCGCGGCTTTCCTCATGATCCGTGCACCGCATTCCGTACCACCCACAGCAGGTTGAGCAGCCAAATCGCCCATGGCACAACAAAAATCAGGAGGACGTATTCACTGACCTCGACGGCGCGGTTCACCGGCGCGCTGATGCGCGCTTTGGGCACCACCAGCACCCCGAGCAGCACCATCCCGGCCAACGTCAGTGCCGCGGCAACGCAGATCAATGTCACGACCGGCGACGCCGGATTCGGCGCGCTGGCGTATCGCCCAATCACCACTGCTACCGCAACGACGGCACCCACGGCCAGCGTGACGGACTGATTGCGATCGACGAACGAGCGTGACCTGAGCAGAAATATGGCGCAAATTCCCAACGTGAACGCCAAATAGCGCCATCCGCCGCCTATTTCGGGCATCACTGCATACCGTGCGGCCACGACCAGCACCACAGCGCTGCCCACCAGCAGCCCCGTCACGATAGTGGTGCCGCGCCGAGCCCACGTCGCGATCTGTTCCACAGATTCATTACCTGGCCGCTCCACCGGCGACACGGTGTTGAGGGCAGCGCCTTCTCGGGTCTCAAAGACCCCGCGGTTGGTCACCGACGGAAACCACGGCCCGGGCACACCGGCTCCCATGACTCCGATGCTGGTCGCAAACGTCACCAGCACCAGATCCAGGACCAGAAAGACCACCGCCACATGCGCTGGCAGCACTCGCCAGCCGCTGGCATGAATTACTGCCACCGCGCCCGCAGACAAGCCGATCACGGTCATCCCCGCGCACACACCCAGATAGCGGCCAGTGAGCATCGTCAGCGCCGCGACGCCGGCCAACACGGTGGCCGTCGCGGCCACCACATGCCAGCCCCCGGGCGGGCCGGGCACCGACATCGCCGCCCCCGCGACGGCAGACACGAGCGCCGACCACACCAAGAAGTCTGCTGAGTGGCGTCTTTGCTCATCGCGGGCCCGCGCCGCCGCCCTGGCCGACACCAAGAACACGGCGGCTAAGCCCCACGACACCGCGGCGGGCAGCCAGCCGTGCTGTTGCCACCACAGCTGGGCCAACATCAGCTCCGCCCACGCCACCAACGCCGCGAACAGCCCCCCGGCGACGCGGCGTGCCGCCGTGATGTTCACCGTGGAGAACTGTTCGCGGGCGGAACGAGCCAGCGCCGTCGACACCTCCTCGATCACGGGCGCGAAGCGCTCAGTGGCCTCGAGAGGCAACAAGCACAGCAAGTCGCCGTCGTAGACACGGCTGTCATCCAGGGATCGTTGGGGATCGAGCCCGGTGGCATCGGCCCGACACAGTTGATAGGTCAGCGTGTCATCCAGCGGTGCTCGGCCGCGGTCTTTGAGGATCGCGTTGACCCGCGGGATGAGGTCCTCGATCACCGCGATCAACGCCACCCCAGCCGGCAGGACGTAATCGATCAGGGTGTCCTCACCGACGAGCAGATGCACCTTGCACAGGCGAGGGACCTCGGTCGCCTGTTGTGCAGGATTTGCCGTAGTCATCGGGCATCAGCCGTCGTGGAAAATCCTGCCGCGAGCGCGGCGGCGGCTTCCAGCACCGCGCGGGCGGTTTTCGGGCGGATCCGGCGGATGTCGAGCTCGCCGGCTGAGGCGATGTGAGGGTCAAACGGGACCTCAATGATGCGATCGGCTTTGACCCAGCTCCCGAAATGCTCACGCAACGTGGCAACCAGCTTCGCTGTCTCCTTGCGATCCTTGCGGTTGCGTGTGGGACGAATGTGGTTGATCACCAACACCGTTCGCGATAGCAACTGGTGATAGCCCTCATCGCGCAGCCACTCGAAGTTGGTGCTCGCCCCTTCGGCGCCGTCGGGCACGGCTGAGGCCACCATCAACACCGCATCGGCGCGCTCGAACACACCCTTCATCACCTCGTGTTCGAGGTCAACGCCGCAGTCAACGAACAGCACGCTGTAGAAGCGTTGTAAAAGCTTATGGCCCTTGACGAATTCCTCAGCGGTCAGTACTTCACCGCGTGCGCCGCCATGGCGGGGGGAAGCAACGACATCAAGACCCACTTTGTTGTGGCCGGTTAAGGCACCGACGTCGGCGTAACGATGCAAGTTGCCGTCCTCGTTGATCGCACGCAGCGACGACGCGCTGGGATCGACACGGACCGCAAGGTTCGCGGCTTGTGCGGGATCGGCATCTACCGCGACCACTTGGTCGTTGCGGTTGCGCTTGAACTCGCTGGCGGTGGCCACCGTGATCGCGGTCTTGCCCGAGCCTCCTTTACCGCCAAGCACAACGACGGTGTAAGTGCCGCGCAGATTGGCGCCGATCGACGCCTTCAAGCCACGCACCGTGCGCTCGTCGCTGGACTCGCCGACGTTGATAAGGCCACCGGAAGCCTTGAGCAGCGCCCTGCGCCATCCCCTCGACGATGCTTCCTTATGGGGAGTGATCAAGTCCGTGGCGCGCAAGTGCTCTCGCAGGGCATCCGAGGACCGCGGGGTACCCACGGCGCGCTGCGCCGGTGGCGGTGTCGCCGCACGCCAACCGCGCTCGGCTGCCGACGGGTAGGGCGACTCGTGCTGGCCGGCAAGTGATGGCCCGACCGGCTGCGGCGCGCCGCCGTGACGCCCTCCGAGCGCAACTTCTGACCCGCCGTGCGGGGGGCGCCCGAAATTGTTTGCGCCGCCGGAATTTTCACCCGGGGTGGCTGGCTGATCGAAGCCGGGCTGTTGTCGCTCCCATGATGGGGTTGACGCAGCGTCCTGGGAATGCGGTGCAAAGGTGCCTTCAGGGGGTGCAAAGCGCGGCGGCTGCCACGCCGGTGGGGCTGGCGGCAGCGGAGGTGCGTCGTGAGGGCGGGGTGCCACAGTGCCCTCCGGCGGGGAAAAGCGCGGGCGCGCATCTTCTCTGGTCGTCGTGTCGTCGATGTCATGAGGACGGCTGGCCTGCGTGGCGTCCGGCGCGGGCTGCGCGTCTGGCGCCGGCGTGGCCGTCAGGTCGTCGAAAAAGTCGCGTTCGTCGCGCCCATGTGGGTTTGTCATGCCGTGTCCCCTCATCACCGAACCGTATCCGAATTTCGCTTAGCCGCACTTCCATTGGCCACAGCGCGACACTAACAACCTCGGTTTTCATCCGTCTACAACGGACACCATATTAGTGCGTATCGAATTTAGGTTCGCCGATGAGTCGGCCAACCACGGCCCGAGGGCAACGTCTCAAGCAGCTCGAGCACAGCCGTGTGAATGGCGTGCTCAGCGCCGGGCAGCAGCGTTGTCCATTGCCTGCCATCAGGACCAACGCTGTTGCTGACAACGACGCGGCCGATGAGGGTGTCGGCGACGGTTACCGCCATCGGTGCCTGCGCTGGCCCGCTGATGGAGAATTCGGCCGCGCCGATCACCGCGCGCGTGGTTCCCCGGTCGGCCACCGCTTCGATCAGCCGCGCCTGGGGCACAGACAGGCCCACCTCAGTGAGGCCGGCGACCAGGTCGATGGCGGGGTTCGCCTGCCAAGCCGCCAGAATGGTATGCAGTACCGCCGCTTCGCTATTGATGCCGTGGAACTGGGCCGGTTCGGCTGGCCCGAGCGTGTCGACGACGGCGTGGGTGATCTCGGCCTCGCCCAGCGGGCTCACTACCACCTCATCGTTGGCGTCTTGACCCGGACGCCACAGTCGCGCGGCAGCCACCCAAGCGTTGTCGCGACGGCACAGCGTGACGACACGCTGCGGGGGGCGTTGGGCATACCACTGGGCCAGCGCTGCAGCGGCCTCAATCGGGTCATCCGGGGCGGTGAAGATCGGTGGTGGGCCTTCGAGGCGGCTGGGGGCCGTCTCGGGGCGTGTGATCGTGACGTCGACCTCGAGGTCGGGACGCCCGAGCACACCGACCCAGGAGGCCACGCTGGGGTCAACTGCACCATCCCGATAGATGCCCGCATCGTGCAGCACTTCCATACCGGGATGGTCGGCGATGGTGGCCTGCACTGCCCCTATCGGCCGAATCTTGAGCAGGGGCGGCAATTGGGCCACACCGCAAAGCGCGGCTGTCAACCACAAGCCTTCCGAAGTGGTCGACAGCCGCGCTGAAACTGCGGTACCGGTCTCGGTCACAAGCCCCGGAAACCGGCCTGCACCGCGTGGTCGGTGCCCAACGCATTCGTCGAGGCGTGCCCAACGGCCTGTCCGTGGCGCTCGATCGTCTGAAAGACCGCCTGGAACGCCTGATCGATCTCGTGCATGCACATCTGGGCAGCATCCGAACCGTGCTGCGTCCAGACTCCGGCCATCTGGTTGATCACGCCCATCGCGCGGCCGCGCAGGTCGTTCATGTGGGCGACCAGCTGCGCCTGTGCCGAGACGTGATCGGCCATCATCGCGTGGTCGTAACGCATTGAATCCATAACCATTCTCCTCTGAAAGTCGTCTTAGATCGGGGTCGGCGCGATTAGGCCTGGATCGAGCCCAACGCGGCGCGGTTCTGGGCGTCCGTCTCGGCGTATTGGTGCGCGGAACGCTTCATCATGTCGATGACGTTTTGGAACCGGGTGTTGACCTGTTGACCGGTCCGGTTGACGTCCTCGGTGGTCGACATGGAGGCCAGCGCGGCGTTCCCGCTGAAACCAGTACCGGTGAGGTTCTGGTTCATGGTGACATAGCGGCCCAAAGCCGCCATCACTTCTTGCTGAATGTTGTGCATTTGACCTGCGCCCGCGAGCATCTGCGCGGTATCGGCGTTCAACGCCATGGCGGTGTATCTCCTTCGCTTGCAAACTGGTTACTGCTGCTTGTTCCGTTCAGTTCAGCAACTACCCCGGGCCCCTGCCGGGATTTATCCTCCCTGCCCGACGTGGACCACGCCCTCAGACGTGAGCACCGGAGCCGCGTGCGCGGATGCCGGCAGCGTGATCGTCTTATCCTGCTCGCCGACGTCGGCGTACTCATTGCCGCGTTGCGAGCGCGCCGTGGACGACATCGGCCCATACATTCCAGGCGCCATGGCACCCCTGGCCGCTGTTGCGCCGCTGCGCAGTCCCGCGGCTGGCTGCTCACCGGCATCAGCGGCGTCAGGCACGTTGGCCCACCAACCACCCGGCACGCCCACCGGGCCGCCGAGCCCGCCAGCAGACGGTTTGGTTAACGCCGCGGCTACCGTGGAGCCGCCGCCGGCGAAGCCGCCATTGGCGCCACTGAGGCCCGACCACGGGGCACTGGCCGCGCTGAGGCCCGGTGGCCCCCCGGCGGGCGGGCCACCGAGGCCGCCGGCCATCCCACCGGTCAGCGCCGACAGCGGACCCATCAGGCCGCTCAATTGGCCCGCGGCACTTTGCGGGAGCTGTCCCACCGACTCCAGGGGTGAGCTCAGCGAACTCATCATCTCGGTCGGCGCTTGCGTGAGCTGGCTGAGCAACGATTGTCCTGGCTGCTCGGCAGGCGGCTGACCGCTTTGCCCCCCCTGCAACAGAGGTGGTTTGGCCTGTGGCGAGTTGCTCGTCAGGCCCTGGGTGGTGCCTGTCGTTGCGGGGACACCTTGACCTGCGGTCGTGCCCGTGGGCGCGGGCTGGGAAACCGGAGCCTGCCCGCTACCAGTGCTCGAACCTGCCGCCTGCACGCCCGCTCCGGTACCGTTGAACACCCCGCTGGACACCCCGGTGGCGACTCCGGTACCGGCGGAGACGGCGCCGCTGCCGGCGCTCATGCCTGTACCCAGGGCCTGCACGCCAACACCAACGCCAGCACTCACCCCGTCGCTAATCAGACCGGTCAGACCGAGCGCAGGGCCCGCCGGGTTGCTCATATCCGGCAACGTCGGCAGCGGAACGCTCAACGCGCTCACCACGGGGGCCATGGCGCCCATGTAGCCGACCATGGCGCCAGCATTCTGGCCCCAATACTCGGCGTACTCGGCGTTGGCCTCGGCGATCGCAGGGGTGTTGAACCCCATAAAATTCGTTGCTTCCAGCGTGGCTTCCCGGACCCGATTGGCCACCACCACTTCATGAGGGATAGTCGCCGACACCGCCGCCGCGTAGGCGGCCAACCCGGTCTGAATGGTGGCCGCCGCGGCCTCTGCATGCATCCCGGCGGTCTGCTGCCAGGCCGCCATCGGCGTGGCACTATCGAGCATCCCTGTTCCGCCTGAGCCTTGGAAAACCGGTGCCGTCACCGCCGCGGTCACCTGCTGCTGCATACCCTGTTCGAAGTGGGTAACCGAAGCAGCGGTGTAGGCGGTGATTTGCGGAATGTGCGCGGTCGGACCTGCGCCCATCCTGGTCAACCGGAAGGCATTAATCTCCGGTGGGATCCCCCAGTACATCAGTGCACCGCCGCACTAGAGCGACAGCAGCGCCTGGCCGACGGCATCCACGGCGGTGTAGGTGGCTGCCGAGGTCGCCACGGTGGCGGCGAACGCCTCACGCTGGGCCACACCCACAGCACCTGCCGCCAAGAACTGCGCGCCGTGCGCGGCGATAGCTTGCGCGAACATGGCCGACACTTCTTCGCCGCCCATCGGCACCACCGCGCCCATGGCCGGTGCCCCAGCAGCTAGGGTGGCGGCCGTGGTCGCTCCGCCCGAGCCTTCCGCTGCCGCCTGCGCTGCGAGCGCGGGTGCTTCAACAAACATCATTGCAATCCAACCCCTGTCCGCATATTCTGTCTGCCCCACCCGATAGAGCCGTATTTCCTGAGACGATAACCGCCGCCAGTGACACCGGCAACCAAACCGGCCACATTCCACCAAAGGCAACACCCCCTGTTGCCTTTGTGGTTACTCGATGGCGGAGCCACCCAGGACGAAGTGAGCCGCCGCGCGCGCACGTTCTTCGATCGTTTTGAGCCGAACAATTGACTGCTCGGCCGCGCACACGGCCGTGCGCGCCTCTTCGGCGATCTCGGTGAGTCGCTGCGCCAGCAGCTGCGCCGAGCGGGTCGCTGGCGGGCGCGGGCCTGGCGTGGGCCGTCCTGCCAACAACGCCGCGCAGGTGCCAGCCTCCCAGCCCAGCGCCGCGCCGATCCTATCCAGCGTGGCCGCACGAGACGGGACCTTGCCGTGGTTGATCAGCAGCGAGATCGTGGGGCGAGCCACCCGCGCCAGCCGCGCCAGGTCATGCTTGGACAGCCCTTGTTCCAGGCGGGCCTGATCGACGCAGTCAGCTAGCAGCCGCGCGGGGTCTACCTCACTCAAGGCGTGCTCGCCGGGAACGCGACCTGCACCGGCGCCACCACCCGGTCGGTGACGTAGAGCCCACGGCCGGGGTCGGCCGGCGCGGCCTTCGTATGGCCGATGATCGGCCCTTCGTCAGGGTCGCCGTCCATCACTACCGCCGGGGCCTTGGTTTTGACCATCTCGGCAATCACCGGATTGGTTTGGGTGCGGCCCCACTGGGCGATTCGGCGCGACACAACCAAGTGCAAGCCGACCTCTTTACCGCGCGGGATGAATCGCGTGACCGGCCCCAAGGGGTATCCCGTACCAGGTACGAACCCGCCGCTATCCCAGCTGGCCAAGGTTTCCTCGCGATCAATGAAGACAAAGATCTCCGGCCCGCTCCAGCGCCGTGTGCCCGCGGCCAACTCTTCTTGACTCTGATCGGTCATCGGCATGCGCTCGGTCAAGATCGCGCCCAGGCTTTCCCCCAACGCGCGGACCTGGTCCTCTCGGAAAACGTAGGCGCCCAGATG
>NZ_JBYCLA010000027.1:0-7054 GCF_057473665.1 Mycobacterium sp. TH-M25 | reverse complement strand
CGTCGCCGCCGTGGGTCCGGATCGACGCGGTGATCAACGCGAACACCCGCTCGGAATCAGTCTGACCCAAAACCAAGTCGGCAGTGCCCAATTCACGGAGCCGACCATCGAGAATGTCGAGACCTTCCAGAACGCCGTTGTGCGCAAAGATGCGGTTGTCTTGCAGAAACGGGTGGGTGTTGACGGTCTCGCGCGATCCGGCGGTGGCATAGCGAACGTGTGCGACGAACGTGGTACCGGTCATATCGCGCGCTTCGGTGGCGAAGGTGGCGTCCTGCCACGCAGCGATCGGCTCCTTGTCCACCTGCGGATGCCCTTGGCCGTCGAAGACCCCGATCCCGCTGCCGTCGGGGTTTCTTCGGCTCTGCCGAGCAAGGCTGTCTGGAGCTTCGACCAACCAAAACGTCGCGGTAACAGCGTTTGTGCCGGCGTGAAGTCCGAAGAGCCGGCACATCAGCGGATACCAGACGATGACGTTGATCGCGGCCACACCGACCGACCCCGTTGCCCATTGCACGCACGCACGCTCATATCTCGCACTCCCCTCAGTCTCGCGCTTCGCTGATCTCGTACAGGTTGTTCGCGTAGTGGGAGCGAATGGCTTTCTTGTCGTACTTGCCCACACTAGTGCGGGGAATTTCGTCGACAAACGTCCATCGCTCCGGCAACCACCAGCGAACGACTTTGTCGGCCAGAAACTTCCGCAGCTCGTCGGGTTTGACGTCGGATCCTGCCCGGGCGACGACGACGGCCAGCGGCCGTTCTTGCCAACGTTCATCGGGGACCGCGACGACGGCGGCCTCGACGACGTCGGCGTGCCCGATCAGTGCGTTTTCCAGCTCGACCGACGAAATCCACTCGCCGCCGGACTTGATCACGTCTTTGGATCGGTCGGTCAGCGTGATGAAGCCGCGCTCGTCGACGCGACCAACGTCGCCGGTACGCAGCCAGCCGTTGTCGAACTTGGCCTCGTCATGGCCGCGGTAGTAGGAGCTGGTGATCCACGGGCCGCGGACCTCGACCTCGCCGACGGCCTGGTTGTCGTGGGGCAGCGTCTGACCGTCGTCGTCGACGATCCGCACCTGCACACCGCAGATCGGTTGACCCTGGCTCGCACGATAGGCCCAGTGCTGATCGTCCGGGGTGCCCGGCGGCGGCCAGGCCATGGTCGCGGTCGGCGAGGTTTCCGTCATACCCCACAGCTGGCGGATCTGGACGCCGTGCCGTTCTTCGAACGTGCGCATCAGCGACACCGGCACGGCCGAGCCGCCGCAGGCAACCAGACGCAACGACGACACGTCGTGGCCGGGATTGTGCTCCAGGTAGTGCATGACGTCGTTCCAGATGGTCGGGACCGCGCCGGCGACGGTGGGCCGCAGCTTTCCGATCAGGTCGACCAGCGACTTGGCGTCCAGGTGTCGGTCGGGCAGTACCAGGTCCGCGCCGGCCATCAATGCCCCGTACGGCAAACCCCAGGCATTGGCGTGAAACATCGGCACGATCGGCAACACCGAGTCGCTGGAGCCCAGACCGATGGCATTGGTCGTGCAGATAGCCATGGTGTGCAGATAGTTCGAACGATGGCTGTAGACAACGCCTTTAGGATTTCCGGTCGTCCCGCTGGTGTAACACATTGCCGCTGCGGAGCTTTCGTCGAGTTCAGGCCAGTCGAATTCTGTCGATTCGCCGGTCACCACCTCGGCGTATCGAAGAACGGTCTTACCCGACTTTTCCAGTTCGGAAACGTCGCCATCGCCGACCGCGATCACCGTGTGCACGGTCTCGAGGTCGGCCAATATCGGCGCCAGCTGTGCGACCAGCGACATGTCGACCAGCACTATCTGGTCTTCGGCCTCGTTCGCGACGTAGACGATCTGCTCGGGGAACAGCCGGATGTTGAGGGTATGCAGCACAGCGCCCATCGCCGGCACCGCCAGATACGCCGTCAGATGTTCGGCGTTGTTCCACATGAAGGTGGCGACACGCTGATCGCCGGTGACTCCGAGGCGCCGTAGTGCGTTCGCCAACTGCGCCGCTTGCGTACCGATTTCGGCGTAGGTGCTCGACCGGTAGCCGGTGTCGCTGGCGGTGGTGACCTTCCGGGCGCCGTGGACGGTGCAGGCGTGCTGCAAGATGGTGGTGATCGTCAGCGGGAAGTCGCGCATGGTGCTGTACATCGCTGGACCGCCCTTGGTTTCGCCGGAGGATAACCGGGGCCGGCCCGCCAGGCGCCAGCCCTCAGCGAGATCATTCCACGCGCGATCAATCGCCTCGCGGGCGATCGGGTTGAGCCGGGCTAAGCCAGCGACGGTTCGAGGGTCAGCAGGTCGACGAAGTCCCATGGCTGCAAAGTCGTGGGGCCGTCCTGCGATGGCGGCACCGAGGCGGGGGTGGAGGTCGCTTCGACCGCCAGAACAGTGACCATGCCGGCGTAGTCGCAAACGTACAACCGGTCGCCGACGGGGCTCTCGACCACACATGACGGCTGCGCACCAGTGGCGATACTTCCGATGACATCCATCGTTCGGGTGGACAACACCGTGACGCTGGTGTCGCCGACCAGGTACGCCCGGCTGCCGTCCTGGCTCAGGGTCAGCCGACTCAGGACGCCGGCAGCGTCGCCGATCTTGTAGGTACCCGAGACGGCGCACTTACCGGCGTCGCGGATGTCCACGGCGTCGATCACCGTCCCGAAATCGGGACCGCAACTACCGACGTAGGCAGTGGCACCATCCGGGCCGAGCGCAATATCCCTTATGCTAGAACCGATTTCGATGGTCCTCAGCACCCGGTTACTCTGGGTGTCGACCACCACAAACGCTGCGGCGCTCGCTCCGTTGGCCGCAACATAGAGGTGACGGCCGTCCCGGCTCAGCCGCAGGCACTCCGTGACCGTCTCGGCGGTCGCGATGTTGATCGCCCACTCGTCGCCGTTCGAAGTGTCGAGGACTATGACGTCGGCGCTGTCGGGACCCGTGCGGCCGACGTATACGTAGCGACCAGACGGACTCACGGCCAAGTCGCCGACGCCGTAGGCCAACGGATAGGTCTGGACGACCCGGTTGACGTCGGTGTCGAACGCCAGCACCGAGTCGTAGCTTTCCGAGGCACTGCTGACATAGATGCGGGCCGCCGACTCGTCGGACATGGCAATGGCGAACGGTTCGTCAACGTCGACGACGGTCTGCGTCACGGCGCTACTGTCGAGGTCGACCAGCGAGAAGCTGTCATCGCCGTAGTGGGTGATCGCCAGCAGATCGCCGCGCGGACTGATGGCGAGTCCGCTCACGGCACCCCGGTTTACCGCAATTCGCGCAACGTGGGTGAAACCGGGGGCGGTGATTGGCTTCTCATCCATCCGTTTACTCACACCGATAACATCGCTCACAGTGGTACCAGCCCTTACTCGTTGGTCCGTGGTGGGCGGACATCGGCATCTGGGCGGTCTAACGCCAATGGCGGTCCAATGCTTCCGGGAACCGCAACCCAGATACCTGTGATGGCGCGCTGAGCGCCGCTTCGTGCAGAGTCTAGTTATGGAATTCGGCAGAAAATAGGCAGACGTCATCGAATGTCGCCGATGTCACGCGGTCGCCTCAGAGATCCCTTAAGTATTTCGCGCGAGATTTCTACGACGGCCTTCAAGAGCAAACCCAGCGACCGCTTTCACCTGGGTGTTTTAGCTGCCCGCTAATCGATAACGACGTGGGACGAAATTGTTGTGAGTAAGGGATTCTCAGGCTCAACGCGCCGAAAGCGTCCGAAGTCACAGACTGTTCAAAGACCGATGCGTCGCTTATCCGTCCATGGACACAACCGACCGGTCCGCTGCCGACCGAAGGACAGTCGATCATTGCCGCCGCACGCCCAGGAGCCACGGGAATGCTCGGGATGCTGATGTAGATCTGCCCACATATATTCGGGCGTATGCGCGCCGCTGTCTATACCAGGATCAGCCAAGACGCCACAGGATTGCGCGCCGGTGTGAGTCGCCAGTTAGCGGATTGCGAGGCGCTCGCCGAACGGCTCGGATGGGAAGTCGCCCACCGCTACGGCGACAACGACCTGTCCGCTCCCTCCGGTCCCACCCGTCCCGGCTTCGAGGCCTTGCTAAAGGCGATGGCTGACAACGCGTTCGGCGCGGTGATCTGCTGGCATCCCGACCGGCTCTTCAGATCGGTGAAGGACCTGGAGCGGTTGATCGCGACCGCCAATGTCTGCCAGGTCCAGTTGCGTGCCGTCAACGCTGTGGTTGCGGCCGATCTCGGCCTACCAGATGAACCACCAGCGGTGACCGGCTGCCCTGTGGTGACGCCGGTCTGCGAGCCTGTCGTCAGCGGCTCCGAGGCCGTCGCAGCAGCGTTGCGCAGCAATGACGTCGCCGCCGCGGTGGTCCAAGCGGATGGCGTGGCGCGGACGTGGTTGACTGCGCCCGGCCGGGAGGTCATTGCTGCTGCTTTGACGCCGCGATGGTCGCGGTCGGCGGCCGAAAAGTGCCGTCCGGCTGCGGCAGAGCTGTTCGAGAAGGTCGCCGCAGGTGGGCAGGTCGACGGTGCTGACGTCGGCCGGGCGCTGACCCGGGCGATCCGGTTGGCGTTGTTCGGCGTGGACGACGAGTACGAACTGTGGGCGGCGATCCAGCAGCGCCGAGCAACCAGCGGCGACGACATCGTCGATCGGCTGGCCCGAGCCGCGCCGCAGTGCACCGAGGAAGAGATCTTCTTGTTGCTGGCATCGGTGCACGGCAGTGGTGAGCGCGGCGGTGTAGGCCAGATCAGCGACACTTTCGTGTGGGCATTGCTGCATCTTGCCGCCGATGCTGGGTTGACCGGCAGGCTGCGCGAAAAGCCGCACGATATAATGGTTTTCGTTGAAGAGATTGTGCGTCTGCATTCGACGATCCAGTATCCGATACGGATTGCATTGCGAAACACTCGTATCGGCGATCTCGACCTGTCGGCCGGTGACATGTTCTCCATAGCGGCAGGGGCCGCCAGCCGGGCGGCGGGCAGCGGGGACGACCAGGTCAACCAACGGGCTTGTAAGCATTGGGGGTTCGGCGCGGGTCGACATCGTTGCCGCGCCAACCATCTCGTCCGAGCCGTGCTGCGGGTGCTAGTGGAGGAATGGCTCGCGCAGGTCCACCAGTGCGCGCTACCGGATAATTTTGTGCCGCAATACATCCCGGGGCGGTCGGCGCTGGTGCAGCTACCGTTGACATGGCAGAGCTGAAACCGGCCATTGTCGACGGAGTCGGCGATGGCCGTCACGGTGGCCGCCAACCCGGTCGTCAACGGCCTCGTCAAACCAAGCAGTATTCGATTTTGATCTTCGAGTTCGCGAAGGGCTTTCACACCTTCAGGTGACGACCGCGGGTAACGGTTAATCGTCCAGCGCTCAGGAGTGATGTTGCCCAGGCTGGGAGAAAGCTACGAGGCCGAGCCACAGGCTCGTCGGGAAAGGTTGACGTCGACATTGGTCGCCCTGGCCACGGTCACCGAGAATTGAGTTGTCGGAAAATAACGCTGCAGACTGTGGCTGCCTGGTCAAGCGGGTCGCTGCGCTGGCGATTCTCTTGCCGTCGGGCGAGCGCCACATCGTCGAACGCTTTATCCTTTGGGAGATGAGACAGCCCGCACAGGCCGATCCGCACCGCTACGACAAGGCTCGGCGGGAATCGGCGGCCCCCAGCAGGTGATGAAGCAGCTCGTCGCGCTGGCCGACATCAAGGGCAAGGTTCTCGATCCTGGCGAGGGTCCGGACCACCACGCCGTCTACTTCGCTTCAGACGGCTACTCGGCCGGTGAAGTCGAATCCTCGTCATCGGCATTCGGGCACGCGAAGGACAGCGCCTGGATTGCCGTGGTTTCGGTGGACTTCCATGTGGCGGGCCTGGCCGCCGTCGAGGCGATACTGGCGCGCAATCCCGAAAAATGGGCGGAGATCAACCTCGCCGCACTGCGGTTCGCGTTGATCGGCGAGAGCCGATGCACTCCGCCTCGACTGGTCGACTCTAAGCCGACAAAGCGATGAACGACAACGACGTGCCCGAACCCGACAGCGTGACTTCGCCGCCGTTACATCACAAGCAGAGTCCGTTCTTTGCGGCCGATCGCGCCGCGTACTGGCGCCACCTTCGCGAGCTGGGCCCAGTCGTGAAAATTGACACCGGCGACCCGACACTGCACGGCTACTACCTCACTCGTCGCGATGACGTGCGTGCGGCGCTGCTCGACCCGCAGACTTTTGCTTCGCCACCGAAAACCTTTGCGATCAACCTGTTCGGCGCACCGCTACGTCAAGTGCCGCTCGCGTGCACCACGGCAGCGGATCATTCCCGTTTCAGCCGCGTCTTACATCCGCTCTTCAGCCCGCGAGCGTTGACTCCCTTCGATCCCGAGCTGCGGGCCCGAGCAGGGAAACTGATCGACACCGTCGCTGCCCGGAGGCAGTGTGATGCAGTCAGCGTCGCCGACACCTACGCCTCACAAGCGCTGTTTTTGGTGTGCGGGCTGCCGCCCGAAGACCGGCGAGCGGCCGAGATGGCCCGGGCTGCGGTCATCGGCGACACCACCGGGGCAGCGCAACTCGAACTCATCAAGTGGTTGAACATCAGCTTCGATGCCGGCATGCGAGATCCTGAGCGGCCGCCCGGCATTTTGTGGCCCCTGATGGAACAACTCAGCAGTGAAAAAGATTTCCCGCTCACCAGGGTCGAAGTAGTATCGGTGATCCTTTTGCTGTTTTCTGTCGCAGGCATTGAAATGGTCGCCTCGGCAATCAGTTTCGCGCTGTTGCATCTCGCACGCGACCCGCAACTGCGAGCTCAGCTGCGCGAGGATCCGGCACAGATCCCGATGTTCGCCGAAGAGATCTTCCGACTAGAGCCGCCGGGACCGGGGATTCCCCGCGTGACCACGAAAAAAATCGATGTCGGGGGCGTCGAGATCCCGGCGTTCAGTTCGGTGTGGCTGGCCCTGGAAGCCGCGGGCAGGACACATGGCGGCGACGAGATATCGCGGGGTTCCAACGGTGAGCTCCGGCGTCAGCGTCA
>NZ_JBYCLA010000026.1:0-2836 GCF_057473665.1 Mycobacterium sp. TH-M25 | reverse complement strand
AATCACGTTGCCGATGGTCTATGTGCGGGTGCCGGAGATGTCGGTCGCAGCCGACCCCGTGAGCTACACCAGCTCGGGACGCCTGGACGGAATCAAGTTGCGTTCACCGGTCGCGAACACCATCGTCAGCGTCGACGCCGACGGATTCATCGTGGACTATCCAGGCTTGGCAGAGCGGATCTGATCACCCCACCTGCCCGGCCCGCGGCCGCCAGTTCCTCGCGCCAATTCTCCGCGCCGATGACGACAGTGACGATATCGGAGCGCGGGAAACTGTCGTAACGCGTGCGCGCGGCGTGGCCCGCTTCGGCGAGTTCGGCCACCGAATTGTTGCAGGCCAGGGAGTCGCGGGCACGGCAGAGCAACTCGATGACCCGGTCGGCGGCCGGCAGCAGTTGGCCGGAGTTTCCCTCGCACATCGCACGCACCAGGTCCGGGGCGGTTCCGGCCACCCGGGTGGCGTCACGAAACGATCCTGCCGCCACCGCGAACGCCAGCGGAACCTCAGCGGCGGCGACGGCCAGCGCCTCAGCGAGCAGGTGCGGCAGATGCGAGATAACGGCCGCAGCGGCATCGTGCTCGTCGGATTTTGCCGGTACTACCAGCGCTCCGCAGTCCAACGCCAACGTCATCACCATCGACCACACCTCGGGGTCCACATGGTCGTCCACGCTGACCACCCAGGGAGCCCTGATGAACAACCCGCCATGCCCGGCGCCCCAACCCGATTGCGCGGTACCGGTCATCGGGTGACCACCGACGAAGCGGGCCAGCAGACCAGCCGAAGCAACCGAGTCCAGCACCGCGGTTTTGACGCTGGTGACATCAGTGAGCGGACAGTTAGGCGCCAATTCGCGAATGTGGGCGAGCATGGTCGGCAATGCCGGCATCGGTACGGCCAGCACGATCAACGCGTCGGTGTCCGCGGCACGAGCCAACGCGTCAGCGAGTTCGGTGGTGGCGTCAAAACCGTCGGAGCGGGCGCCCTGTGCGCCTTCCACTGAGCGGTTGTAGCCGAAGACCTCACGACCGGTCGCCGCCGTGGCCCGCATGATCGACCCGCCGATCAATCCCAGCCCAAGCACGCACACCGGTCGCCCCGCCGCAGTCCCAGCCACCATCCAAGGTTGGCACAGTTGGCGGGTCGCGGTGCCCTTAGGGGCCGTCGGTCACGAGTGGTCATCTGGTCAAGGGGCCCAGTCGGCGACTAGCGTAGGCGCCCATGGGAGCACAACGGGCGTCGGCGAAAGGCCCGGCGCCGGACACGCCGGACGGTTTCGGCGTTGCGGTGGTGCGAGAAGAGGGCCAGTGGCGCTGTTCTGCGATGGCCGCCAAGTCGCTGACGAGCCTGACGGCAGCCGAGACCGAACTGCGTGAGCTGCGGAGTGCGGGAGCAGTCTTTGGTCTCCTGGACGTCGACGACGAATTCTTTGTCATCCTGCGCCCGGCACCGTCCGGGACCAGGTTGCTGCTGTCGGACGCCACCGCTGCGCTGGACTACGACATCGCCGCCGAAGTTTTGGACAACTTAGACGCCGAAATCGATCCCGAGGACCTCGAAGATGCGGACCCCTTTGAGGAAGGCGACTTGGGATTGCTGTCCGATGTGGGGCTACCAGAGGCGGTGCTGGGGGTCATCCTCGATCAGACCGACCTGTACGCCGACGAGCAACTGGGCCGCATCGCCCGTGAGATGGGCTTCGCCGAGCAGCTGTCGGCGGTGATCGACCGCCTCGGTCGGTGACCGCAAGCGCGGCCGTGGCGATCGCAAGCGCGGCGAAGCCGGGCGCAGCGGGTCGCCACTAATGGCGACGCCGGGCGCAGCGTGACCACTGACGAAGATTTGATCCGTGCTGCACTGAGGGTCGCCGCGACGGCGGGGCCGCGCGATGTACCGATTGGGGCGGTGGTCCTCGGCGCCGATGGAACCGAACTCGCCCGGGCGGTAAATGCCCGTGAGGCCCTTGGTGATCCCACCGCGCACGCCGAGATCTTGGCAATGCGGGCGGCGGCCGGTGTGCTCGGTGACGGGTGGCGGTTGGAGGGGACCACGCTGGCGGTCACCGTCGAACCGTGCACCATGTGCGCGGGTGCGCTGGTCCTGGCACGTATCGAGCGGCTGGTGTTCGGGGCCTGGGAACCCAAGACCGGAGCGGTCGGATCGCTGTGGGATGTGGTCCGCGACCGCCGGCTCAACCATCGCCCGGCAGTGCGCGGCGGAGTGCTTGCTCAGGAGTGCGCGGCACCACTGGAGGCATTCTTCGCCCACCAGCGATTGGGGTGAGGGGCCGCTGGTTCGGTAAGCTGCTCGACGGTGGCGTGTCCGAGCGGCCTAAGGAGCACGCCTCGAAAGCGTGTGACGGCAAACACCGTCCGAGGGTTCAAATCCCTCCGCCACCGCCAAATTTTCTGCCGTATTTGTGCAGCTAGACAGCCCCTATCCGTTGACTTCTTGTAGCCGCCGGACCCGCCTTGGATCCCGTTTGGACACACTTTTCCGGTGGGCCGCGTCCAAAGCATTGCCAACCTTGTCCAGATCGGTATCGAACAGATCGGCATAGGTCCGCAAAGTGACTTGTGGATTGTCATGGCCGAGCATCCTGCCGACCGCCAGCACGTTCGCCCCGGCGCTGATGATCGCCGAGTACGTCGAGTGAATGGCCGCCGTATGACGTAGGTCGTGAGGGTGTTATCCGCGCCGGGTCTAGCACTAGTCTCGGTCCTTGTGGACTGGGGAAATGTGCCGGCCTGGGTCGCAGCATTCATTTCAACCGCCTTCGGGCTTTTGTCATGGCGGTCGTCGAGAATGTCAAAGGCAATGCGAAAGCAAGCCGCC
>NZ_JBYCLA010000025.1:0-14247 GCF_057473665.1 Mycobacterium sp. TH-M25 | reverse complement strand
CGTCCTTCGATCGACGGGGTGGTCACCGCCAGCGGACGCACAACCGGTCCGGCGCAGCGCACACAGCCACTGCAACCGTTACGGCCAGACGCCCATTCCACGAGGCGGTGAGCCGCCAGGCGCGGCGCGCCCGGCACAGTCGGCAGGTCTTCGGACTCACAGGCATGCACCACCGGGTGGTGCTCCTACTAGCCGTCGCTTCCCGGTCCTGCGACCAGTGCTTATAGACGACGTTCGTTCCTGCATACCGCTGCGGGACAGTCCCGGACTCACACCGGGTTCCCTCTTACCGAGCACAACTAACATGCTGGGTTCGGTGCCGGCTCCACACGGAACCGGCAAACCGACTGCGAGGGCGAGGTTACTCGCCGACGGCAGACAGCGCGTCGGCGATGGGTACGTCATGCAGGGTGACCTTTCCGTGGCCGCCGACGATGACCGTGCGCAGCGTGTCTTTGACGTTACTTACCGGTAGGGCACCCCGGCGGCGACCCAACTAAGTGGTTGGTCAACAATCGGAACAGAACCTCAAGGTAGAAGGAGATATGCCATGGCCGAAGCCGTTATCGTCGAGGCAGTTCGTTCACCGGTCGGGAAACGGAATGGCGGCCTTTCCGGCGTCCACGCCGCCGACCTGTCCGCGCAGGTGCTCAATGGCCTCGTCCAGAAGGCCGGCATCGACCCGGCGCTCGTCGACGACGTGATCTGGGGCTGCGTCATGCAGGCCGGTGAACAAAGCCTCGACATCGCCCGCACCGCGCTGCTGACAGCCGGGTGGCCCGAGACGGTCCCCGGTGTCACCGTCGACCGGCAGTGCGGGTCCAGCCAGCAGTCGATCCACTTCGCCGCCGCCGGTGTGGTCGCCGGGCACTATGACGTCGTCGTCGCCGGCGGTGTGGAATCGATGTCGCGGACCCCGATGGGCTCCTCGCTGGCCAACGGCGGGCGGCCCTTCTCCCAGACGTTCCTGGACCGCTATCACGGCCAGATCCCGAACCAGGGCATCGGTGCAGAGATGATCGCCGAGCAGTGGGGCTTCGACCGGACCGCGGTCGACGAGTTCTCCCTCGGCTCGCACGAAAAAGCCGCGGCTGCACAAGATTCCGGTGCCTTCGATGACCAGATTGTCGCGATCAAGGACCAGGACGGCAATCCGGTGCTCAAGGACGAGGGCATTCGCCGCGGCACGCCGATCGAGAAGATGGCGCAGCTCAAGCCGGCCTTCAAGGAAGACGGCGTGATCCACGCCGGTAACTCCAGCCAGATCTCCGACGGTTCGGCCGCACTGCTGATCATGTCGGCCGAGAAGGCGAAAGAGTTGAAGCTCAACCCGATTGCCAAAGTGCACACCGCCGTCCTAGCCGGGGCCGACCCGGTGATCATGTTGACCGCGCCGATCCCCGCGACGCAGAAGGCGCTCAAGCGCTCGGGTCTGAAGCTGGAAGACATCGGCGTGTTCGAGGTCAACGAGGCGTTCGCGCCGGTACCGCTGGCGTGGTTGAAGGACATCGGTGCCGACGAGAAGAAACTCAACCCCAACGGCGGTGCGATCGCGCTCGGCCACCCGCTCGGCGGATCCGGTGCCCGGATCATGACCACGATGCTTTACCACATGCGGGACAAGGGAATTCGTTACGGACTGCAGACCATGTGCGAGGGTGGTGGCCAGGCCAACGCCACCATCGTGGAGCTGCTGTGACCGATGCTGCGGTGCTCACCGAGCGCCGTGACGACGTCCTCGTCATCACCATCAACCGGCCCGAGGCGCGCAACTGCGTCAACGGCGCGGTCAGCGTCGGGGTCGGTGACGCGCTAGAACAGGCGCAGCGGGATACGCAGATCCGCGCGGTGGTGATCACCGGGGCGGGGGACCGGTCTTTTTGTGCCGGAGCCGATCTCAAGGCGATCGCGCGCCGGGAGAACCTGTATCACCCCGATCACGGCGAGTGGGGTTTCGCCGGCTACGTCCGCCACTTCATCGACAAGCCGACGATCGCCGCGGTCAACGGCACCGCGCTGGGTGGTGGGACCGAGCTGGCGCTGGCCAGCGACCTGGTGGTGGCCGAGGAGCGCGCGCAGTTCGGTCTGCCGGAGGTCAAGGTGGGCCTGCTGGCCGGCGCCGGTGGCGTGTTCCGCAGCGCACAGCAGTTTCCCCGCATGGTCGGCATGCAGATGCTGCTCTCCGGTGAGCCGATCAGCGCCACCGAGGCCGCCGACTGGGGGTTGATCAACGAGGTGGTTCCCAACGGCACCGTGCTGGAAGCCGCACTGGCGCTGGCCAACCGGATCACCGTCAACGCGCCGCTGTCGGTGCAGGCCAGCAAGCGGATCGCGTGTGGTGCTGATGACGGCGTCATCCCCGACGAGGAGTCCGGCTGGGCCCGCACCGCGCGCGAGTTCGGCACGCTGTTACGCACGGAGGACGCCAAAGAAGGACCGTTGGCTTTCGCGGAGAAACGTCCACCGGTCTGGAAAGCGCGGTAATCAATAGTCGGGCGGCATCAGGTGGTCGACGGGGCTGACGATGCGGCCGTCGAGGATCGGCACGCACTCGGTGGGCAGCTCGTCAGTCACCGCGATCCCGTTGTCGTCCAGCTCGTCGAGAAAGCGGGGTAGTTCGCCCATGGCCCCGGACGGCACGTCGTGGATCACCAAGACCGTGTGTGCCCGCGACCGGATATCGGTCAGCGCGCGATCGACCCATCCGGCTGGGTCTGCCCAATCGCCCGGGACGCTGTTCCATAACACGCAGGTATGGTTTCCGCTGATCAGATAATCGACCGCTGTGCGGTTGAGGCACCTGCGGTCGAGCTGCCCCTCGGTGCCCCAAGGGCGAAAGAGGAAGCTTTCGCCGATGAATTCACGTAAAACATGGTGTGCCGCAGTGATTTCGGTGATCGTTTCCTGCTCGCACAGCTCGCCCAGCGGCCGGCCGTGAGACATCGAGTGATTACCCACCTGGTGGCAATTACGAACCATTCGTGTGAGTAGGGCATGCGCGGCTGGCTCCTTGTCGACGCGGTTGGCGACGACGAAAAAGATCGCCCGCAGTGACCTCTCGGCCAGTACGTCGAGAACCTGGTCGGTTACACCGGGCGTCGGGCCGTTGTCGAAAGTGAGGGTGACCCGTCTGCCTCGCGCCACGGTGTTGCTCGACCCTTCTCGCGCACCGACAACGGCGACGCCCTGCGCGGTGACGGCGGTTGCATAACCCTGCAACGCCGCCCAACGCCAACGTATTAACCGGTCAGCTACGGTAACGTGGGGTCGCGACGAAAGACAAGGGGGTCCAATTGACGACCTGCTTCATCGAAGGTTTGCGCCCCGCCACTGAGACCGACGTCGAGGGTCATGGCCACTGTCAAACCTGAAAGTGCGTTCGATGCGCCAGTCGACGGGTGGGTTGCCGGCAGTAAAGGCAAGCCTCTTTTCCTGAGGCGCTACGAGCATCCCAACGCTGAGTACACGCTGGTCTTGGTGCATGGCACCGCAGGATACAGCGAGGTCTACCACGATTTCGCCGAGAAATTCCGGCGACACTTTCCGGCGACGGTCTGGGCATTCGACCTGACTGGCCACGGGCGCACCCCTGGCCCTCCGGGCGTGTTCACCTTCGAAGACTTCCTCGAGGACGTTCGTTCCGTATCCGGACACGCGGCGGAGCGGACCGGCCTTCCGGTCGTGCTGCACGGCGCAAGCCAGGGCGGCGAGATCGCATTCCAGGCACTCGCCCGCTGCCCGCGCGTGGCCGGGGCTGTGTGCATGAATGTCTTACTGAACGACGAACTGCAGATGAGCAGGGCGATTCGAGTGATGCGCTCACCCTGGGTCGGGCATCTCGCTCGGGCTCTCGGTGACCGGGTGCGCGTCCCACTGAGGTGGTTCATCGACTTTAAAGCCGCCTATCAGGAGGACCCAGACCTGCTGCCGTAGAAGCTTGCCGACCCCCACTTTGTGTGGTCGTACGGCTTCAAAAGTTATCACTCGGTGTTCAACTACACCCCGGCCGAGCCGTCCGGGACGAATACCAAACCTGTCTTGATTGCCTGCGGCGAGAACGACGAAGTCGTCGACCCCGGGCACGTCCGGGCCTGCTTCGAGCGCGTCGGCGGACCCAAGGACCTCTTTGTGATGCCCGGCGGCGGCCACCAGCTCATGCTGTTCGAGACGGACCTGTACAGCCGGGTCGTCGATTCATGGATCCGTGAGCGTGTGTTGCTCCGGGCGCCGTCATGGACCGCCCCGCTCGACGCCGAGGAACGCGCATACTTCGACTTCCTCGACCGCGAGCGGCGCAACGAGGCCAGTGGCGAGCCGAATTACCGCTATTCCTGGTTGGACAAGCTCCTCATGGGTGTGCACAACGGGACAATTGAACGTGGCGTGCGCTACTTCTCCCAAGTCGAGACCAGCGCGCAGTGGGAGTTCACCGGACAGCTCGTCAGCAAGATCGACCAGGCCGCGTGGCAGTTCTTGCGGGACTATTTACCCGAGTCCACGGGTTCCGGGCGCTCGCGGATAGCGGTGGCCGGCTGCGGCAGCGGCAAGCTCATTCCCGGCTTGCTCACGACCTGCCCGGAGCTGCGGGACTGGGATATCGATGGCTTCGACGTCGACTACAAGGCCATTCGGGCGGCGCGGCGATACTTCGCCGAGATGGCAAGCGTTCGATTCACTGTCGGGGACATCCGGGATCGGGACGTGCTTGCCACCGAGCAGTTCGATGTCGTCTACATACACGGGATATTCGACCACTGCGGGGAACACCGCGAGGTCCTTGCGAACATCCATCGTGCACTCAAGCCCGGTGGCCGGGTGTTCTACGTCGCGCCCGACCGGAATCTGTACACCTGGCTGTCCTTCGTCACCATCGGTCCGTTGTTCGTGTTCGGGCTGTACAAGTCCATCCACGACTTCCGCCGTTTCCCGCGGCCGGCCGAGCTCTCCCAACTTCTCGAAGACGTCGGTTACCAGCTGTTGCCCAAGCGTGGGCAGCCCGAGGCGTCGGCCATCGCCGGACTTGAATACACCACCAGGTTGAACCCATTCGCCGTGGCGCGCTCGGTTCGCAAGCGTGATCTCGGTGGCCTGATCTTCGAACTCACCAACGCGCGAAGCTGGCTCGGCGGCGGATACCTGGGAGAATACGTTGGAGCGGCGCAGAAACCGCTTGCGGGATAAACAACGTCGATCGCGGCGCGTTCCCGCCTTCAGGTTCGCCGAGCGGCACTCGAATGGCCCGCCCGTTTCCGTGCGGCCAAAACCCGACGGCCACGCCGCGGCCCAGCGCTACCAACCGAGCAGCACGAGTTCCGAGCAGAACGCCGGACCCATCGCAATCATCAGCCCGAACGAGCCCGGCGCCGGCGGATCGGCCATGTTCCTGCTGAGCACATCCAGCACCGACACCGACGACAGATTCGCGTTCTCGCGCAATGAGTTACGGGTATGCGCCATGGCATTCGGCGGCAGATCGAGGGTGTTCTCGATCGCTTCGATCACTTTCGGGCCACCGGGGTGGCATACCCAGGTCGAGATGTCGTCGGGCGTCAGGCCGTGATCGCTCAGGAAGTCGCGGACGTCGTCTCCCACATATTTTTCGGCGACGGTTGCCACCTCGGTGGAGAGCTTGATCTTGAACCCATTGCTGCCGATATCCCAGCCCATCACGTCCTCGGTGTCGGGGTAGATCCGGCTGCGGGTTGCGCGCACCGTGGGTCCGGCCGACTCACGGGCGGCCCCCTTGGCGACGACGGCGGCCGCCCCGTCACCGAAGAGGCTGGCGGCCACCAGGTTTGCGACGGAGTAGTCGTCGCGCTGCAGTGTCAGCGAGCACAGTTCGACGGCCAGCAGCACCGACACGTGATCCGGGAAAGCCAACAGGTAGTCGTGCATGCGAGCCACGCCCGCGGCACCGGCCACACAACCCAGACCGAACAGCGGTACCCGCTTGACGTCGGGTCGCATGCCGAGGCGCGTCGCCAACCGGGCTTCCAGGGTGGGCACTGCCAGGCCAGTGACGGTCGTGGAGAACACGACGTCGACCTCTTCGGGCTTGACCTGCGCCGCGGCCAGTGCCGCCAGGATCGCGCGCTCGCCGAGCGCCAACGCCGTCTCGATGAAGATGTCGTTGGCCTCGGTGAAACCGCTCAACTCGCCGTAGTTGGGAAGCGGTATCGCAATCCTGCGCCGCTCCACTCCTGCGCTGGCTCCGAAACGGTCGAACTCGGGGCCGCCGAACCCGGTCAGACCGGACATCGCCTCGGCCTGCGATACCTGATGGCGCGGAAACTCGACGGCGACGGCCGCGATGGCGGGGGCCGTCATCGTGCCCTCACGTTGTGCCATTCGGGCGTACCTGTCGTCACGGGACGACACTGCACGCGTTTGTCAGTGGTAGTCACCCTGGGCACCCCCACTTCGTTCAATCCGGATAATTGGACCACAGCGCCACTTCGCCGGATTGTACGCGGGGAGGTCTATCGATTGAAAATCGACCGCGAAAACGCCGGTTTGCCCGGCCGGGCAACGGTCAACAACTGAACACGACGTCCGCAATCCTCCCGATCGGTAGGCTGAGCCTGTGCGTATTTTGGTGACCGGCGCAACCGGATATGTGGGATCACGGCTGGTCACAGCGCTGCTGGCGGCGGGACACCAGGTGCTGGCGGCCACTCGCGACCCGGCGCGACTGACCGGTTTCGGATGGGTCGACGACGTCACTGCGGTCAAGCTGAACGCCGCCGACGCCGACTCCGCGCGGGCCGCGCTGGCCGAAGCCGGGGCGGTCGACGTCCTGTACTACTTGGTCCACGCCATCGGTCAGCCCGGTTTTCGCGATGACGACCGCGCTGCGGCGGCACATGTCGCCGCGGCCGCCCAAGCTGCGGGCGTGCGCCGCATCGTCTACCTCGGCGGCTTCGTTCCCGCGGGCGAAGAACTGTCCGAACACTTGACCAGCCGGGCCGAGGTGGCCGACGCGCTGAACATCGCCGGGGGCGCCGAAGTGGTCTGGCTGGGCGCCGCGATTATTCTCGGCGCGGGCTCGACGTCGTTCGAGATGCTGCGCTACGTCGGTGACCGCTTCCCAGTGGTCCCGACGCCGAGGTGGATGAACAACCCGATCGACCCGATCTCCATCCGCGACGTGCTGCACTATCTCGTCGCGGCCGGTGACGCAGCACTGGTTCCCGCGGGTGCCTACGACATCGCCGGGCCGGACTCCACCTCGTATGGCGAGTTGCTGACGACCTATGCCCGGATTTCCGGCACGTGGCACGCCGGACTGCCGGTGCGGGGGATCGGCACCACGCTGGCATCGTGGGTGACCGCGCTGGCGCTGCCGGTGCCCGACGGGCTGGCCGCGGACCTGGTTGAGTCGCTGGATTATCCCATGAAGGCCAGTGGCCCCGGCCTGCGTGAGCTGGTTCCCGATCCGCCAGATGGCCTGCTGTCGATCGAGGACGCCATTGGCCGCGCGCTGTCGAATCATCGGCCCCGCCCGGTCAACGCGCTCGCCGATCCGCATCACCTCGCCGACAGCGACCCGGTTTGGGCCGGCGGCGATTCCCTGCGCCTGCGGCGACTGGCGGGCATAGTGACTCCATCGATGGCGCGACCCGGTCTCGGACTCGTGGACGTCGTCCCCGGCCCGATCGCCGGTGTGATTCGGGCCGGGCTCGACATCTTGATCACTCTCACACCGAAAGTGCGATTGAATGGCATCCGCGAGTGACGATCAACGGGGGCAGTGTGACGCGCAGAAGGCAGCAGGAGCGGCGGAATGGCTGACGTGAACACCCAGCCCGGCACTCTGGAAGAGATCCGCCGCGGCATTGTCAATGTCGCTGTGCCGCACAATGAACCGCCCGGAGTCGTGCGGCGCCGGCGAGTCGTGGTCGCGGTTGTCTTGGTGCTCGGTGTCGCCTCGCTGGGGTTGGCGCTGAAAAAGCATCCCGGCGAACCGGCGTTCTACTGGTGGACGCTGGCGCTGGCGGGTGTGTTGGCGGTCGGCGCGTTCGTCTCTGGGCCACTGCATCTCGGTGGCGCGCGATGGCGCGGCCGCAATCAGCGTCCCGTGGTCAGCGGCACCACGATTGGACTGTTGCTCGGCGGCATCTTCATCGCGGGCGGCCTGATCGTCCGGGAGATTCCCGCGGTCGCCGAGTACGTCACCCGGTTGCTGCGCTACACCGACCAGGGATCATGGCGGTTGACCTTGGCCATTGCGCTGTTGGCCGCCGTCGGCGAAGAGCTGTTCTACCGCGGCGCGCTCTACACCGCGCTCGGCCGGCATAGCCCGTTGCTGATCTCGACCGCGATTTACGTCGTCGCGACCCTGGCCAGCAGCCAGAACCCCATGCTCGCGTTCGCGGCCATCATCCTCGGCACCGTGTGCGCGCTCGAGCGTCGGGCTACTGGCGGCGTACTGGCGCCGATCCTGACCCACTTCGTCTGGACGCTGGTCGTCTTTCTGGGATTGCCGCCGCTGTTCGGCCTGTGAAACCAGACGTCCGGGAAATCACATGTCCGGGGAATCAGATGTCCGTGAAGGCGGGCGTCCGGCGCTGCTGGAAAGCCCTTGCGCCCTCGCGGAAGTCAGGCGAATTCAGCAGGACCGCCTGACCCTCGAGTTCGCGCTGCAAGCTCGGCTCCAACTCGGTGAGCGTGGCCGCGTTGATGGCCTGCTTGGTCTTGGCAAACGCCACCGCCGGTCCGGACAGTAGCCGGTCCACCACCTTGTCCACTTCGGCCTGAAACTCCTGGGCCGGGTACACCGCGCTGATCAACCCAGCCGCCAGAGCGTCGGCGGCGGGCAGTCGCTCGGCGAGTAGTGCCATCCGCATCGCGCCGATCCTGCCGATCGCCGCCGCGACCAGAGCCGAGGCGCCGCCGTCGGGCATCAGGCCGATCTTGGTGAATGCGAGCATGAAAAACGCGTTGTCCGAAGCCAATACCAGGTCGCAGGCCAAGGCGATGGAGACGCCGACGCCGGCCGCCGCTCCGTGGACCACCGCGACGACCGGGCGTGGCAGCGCCGTGATCGCCCGCGCCACCCGGTTGGCAGCCAGGATCAGCTCGTCGCTTTGAGCGGCTCCGTCCACGTCGTCGGCGCTCATGCCGGCTCCGGAGCAGAAGCCGCGGCCCGCCCCGCCCAGCCGCACGACCTTGACCCGCGGATCGTTGGCAGCCTGCTCCATCGTGTCGGCGAGTCCCGCCAACACCGGCATCGTCAACGAATTAAGTCTGTCCGGACGGTCGATAGTCACCGACAACAAGCCTTCGGAGATGTCGAAAAGGAGCCCGTCGACGGGCGCCAGGGCGTCGGCGCCGGAATCGATAGCTGTCATGAGATCGACTGTAGTTTGGTGGCGACCCGCTGCGCCCGGCTGGGCCGCGCTTGCGATCGCCACGTTAGCCACCGGGTGCAGGCGTATTCGGGGCGACTGTCAAGATGCAAGAACGATGGTGGCGACGGTTGTCGACAGAGAGGTCGGTTGAGATGGCGGGTCCGCTGACAGGTTTGCGAGTCATCGAACTCGCCGGAATCGGGCCGGGCCCGCACGCCGCGATGATTCTCGGCGATCTCGGTGCCGACGTCGTGCGTATCGACCGGCCCGGCACCAGCGGCTCCGACCCGATGCTGCGCAACCGGCGCTTCGTCATCGCCGACCTGAAGTCCGACGAGGGTCGCGATCTGGTGCTCCGGCTCGTCGCCAAAGCCGACGTGCTGATCGAGGGCTACCGGCCGGGCGTCACCGAACGGATGGGCCTGGGCCCGCAGGACTGCGCCAAGGTCAACGAGCGGCTGATCTACGGCCGGATGACCGGCTGGGGGCAGACCGGCCCGCGCAGCAAGCAAGCCGGCCACGACATCAACTACATCTCGCTCAACGGCGTGCTGCACGCCATCGGCAGGGCGGGCGAGCGGCCGGTTCCGCCGCTGAACCTGGTCGGCGACTTCGGCGGCGGATCGATGTTTTTGCTGCTCGGGGTTTTGTCGGCGCTTTTCGAGCGGCAGACCTCCGGTAAGGGGCAGGTCGTTGACGCCGCGATGGTCGACGGCTCGTCGGTGTTGGTGCAGATGATGTGGGGAATGCGGGCGTTGGGGCTGTGGACCGACGAGCGCGGCACGAACCTGCTCGACACCGGTGCGCCCTACTACGACACCTACGAATGCGCCGACGGCCGTTATGTCTCGGTGGGTGCGATTGAGCCCCAGTTCTACGCGGCGATGCTGGCCGGACTCGGTCTCGATCCCCAAGGCCTGCCGGGGCAGAACGACCGCAGCCGCTGGCCTGAGCTACGCGCGACGTTCACCGAGACGTTCGCCGCCAAGGACCGCGAACACTGGGCCAAGGTCTTCGCCGATTCCGATGCCTGCGTCACCCCGGTGCTGGCCTTCGGCGAGGTCGACACCGAGCCGCACATCACCGAGCGCAACACCTTCTACCAAGCCGGTAACGGGCTGCAGCCGCTGCCGGCGCCGCGGTTCTCCCGTTCGCAGCCGGGCCGGCCCAAGCCGCCCGGTCAGCCGGGAGCCGACACCGAAGCGGTGCTGGCCGACTGGGTGTAGTCCCGGCGAACCAGTAGGTCGGCTCGCCGACCTGACGCGGTCACGTCCCCTCCGTCGAACGTCGAGTTGTCGGGGCGAAATCGCCGATTCGGCCCAACAAGTCGACGTTCGCGCCGAAAGTCACGAAAAAGCCCTAGCGAATTTCCAAAGGTGAAACCGAGGCTTACGACGTCCCCGAACCACGCCTCGCCGCAAGCGGAGCATTAACCGCTGCGGGTCAGCTCGCGTTGGGTAACAGGTGTCCGTCTTCGAGCTGCTCCGAGCACTCGCCCTCGACCAGGAAGTCACCGTGGTAGAGAGCCTCGAAATCAACTTTGATCACGTCGGCACTGGAGTCATCGATCCACATAAAGCTGATCGTAAGGGCAACATTTAAGGAATCTTTGAGTCACGATTCGGAAAATCGTGGCAATTGTTACCGCCCAGTAAGGCCTCCCTGGCTGGACGTCCCGTCCGGATGCTTGGAAGTAACCTATTGGGCAGACGTGCAACCACATATGCTCGGCAAATGTCCTGTTTGTCGGACGAGATTCGAACCGCGCCGGTATCGCTTTCGTCCACACTAATCGGGCGTAGACGGCGGCCTGGGCGTCGCCCACTCGACTTATCGCCGATAAGTTATCAACCATAGCGAACCGGAGGATCCACCGATGCTGCAGCGGATCGCCTACCTTGCCATCGCAAGGCCGCGGCGGATACTGGCAGCTGCCGTCATGGTTCTGGTCGCGGCCGGGGTCTTCGGCCTTCCGGTGGCCAAGAGTTTGTCGGCGGGCGGTTTCCAAGACCCGGCCTCCGAGTCGGCGCAGGCGACGAAACTACTGACCGACAAGTTCGGCCAGAGCGATCAGCAGCTGGTCATCCTGGTGACTGCACCGTTGGGTGCGCAAAGTGCGCAAGCTCGTCGCATCGCCGCCGACATCGTCGGGCAGGTCCAAAGGTCTGACGGGGTGTACAACGTCGTCTCGGCCTGGACCGGGCCCGCGGCGGCGGGTCCCGGACAGCTGGCTGCCGATCTGGTGAGCAAGGACGGCAAGTCCGGGCTCATCGTGGCGAACCTCGAGGGCGGCGAGAACTACGCGCAGCGCTACGCCAAGAACATCGCCGGCCGCGTCGTGCATGATCGCGACGGCGTCACGGTTCGTGCGGGCGGAGCGGCGATGGTCTACGACCAGATCACCCGTCAGAACGAGCGAGATCTGCTGCTGATGGAGTCGTTCGCGATTCCGCTGAGCTTTTTGGTGCTGGTCTGGGTGTTCGGCGGTTTGCTGGCCGCGGCGTTGCCGGTCTGCCTGGGCGGGCTGGCCCTGGTGGGGTCGATGTCGGTGCTGCGGCTGATCAGCTTCGGCACCGACGTGTCTACCTACGCGCTGAACCTCAGCATGGCCCTCGGCCTGGCCCTGGCCATCGATTACACGCTGCTGATCATCAGCCGCTACCGCGACGAGTTGGCCGACGGCGCTGAGCCCGACAAGGCGCTGGTTCGGACCATGGCCACCGCGGGTCGGACGGTGTTGTTCTCGGCGACCACCGTCGCGTTGTCGATGGCGGTGCTGGTCCTTTTCCCGATGTATTTCCTGCAGTCGTTCGCCTATGCCGGGGTGGCCACGGTGGCCTTCGTCGCGGTGGCCTCGATCGTGGTGACACCCGCGGCGATCGTTGTTCTCGGCCCCCGGCTGGACGCGCTGGATGTGCGCAGACTGGGACGTCGGCTGCTCGGCCGGCCCGACCCGGTGTGCAAGCCCGTGGAGCAGTTGTTCTGGTACCGCTCCACGAAATTCGTGATTCGGCGAGCGGTGCCGACCGGCCTGGCGGTCGTCGCGCTGCTGGCGGTGCTGGGACTTCCGTTCTTCGGGGTGAAGTGGGGTATGCCCGACGACCGGGTGCTGCCGGCGTCGGCCTCGGCGCATGCCGTTGGCGATCAGATGCGTCACGAATTCGCCGATGACTCAGCGACCTTGGTGTCTGTTGTCCTTCCGGACGTTCGAGGGGTACGTCCGGGCGACCTCAGCCGCTACGCGGCCGACCTGTCACGGGTGGCCGACGTGTCGGCGGTCTCGGCGCCTACCGGAACGTTCATCGGCGGCAACCGGGTCGGGCCACCGTCGGCGGCCACCGGAATGGCTCAGGGTAGTGCGTTCTTGACGGTGGCCAGCTCGGCGCCGTTGTTCTCGAATGCGTCCGACACCCAGCTCGATCGGTTGCATGCGGTGCCCGGGCCCGCGGGTCAATCGGTTCAGCTGGCCGGGATGGCCCAGATCAACCGCGACAGCGTGCACGCGATCACCGCTCGTCTGCCGCTGGTGCTCGGTCTGATCGGCATCATCACCTTCGCGTTGCTGTTCCTGCTCACCGGCAGTGTGTTACTTCCACTCAAGGCGCTGGTGTGCAATGTTTTGTCGTTGACGGCAGCGTTCGGTGCGCTGGTGTGGATCTTCCAGGACGGCCACCTCGCCGCGATGGGCACCACGCAGACCGGCACGGTGGTGGCCAACATCCCGGTGCTGTTGTTCTGCGTCGCATTCGGACTGTCGATGGACTACGAAGTCTTCCTGGTCTCCAGAATTCGTGAGTACTGGTTGACGGCGGTCGCCTCTCATCCGGTGCCACCGGACACCCGAACGAAGCGCGCCGACAACGACGAGAGCGTTGCGCTCGGGCTGGCCCGCACCGGTCGCGTCGTCACCGCTGCCGCGCTGGTGATGTCGATATCGTTCGCCGCGTTGATCGCCGCGCAGGTCTCCTTCATGCGGATGTTCGGCACCGGTCTGACCCTGGCGGTGGTGGCCGACGCGACGCTGGTGCGGATGGTCCTGGTGCCGGCGTTCATGCACGTCATGGGCCATTGGAGCTGGTGGGCGCCCACGCCGATGAGGTGGCTGCACGAACGAGTGGGGGTCAGCGAGTCGGACGCGCTGCCGGCGCCGGCCGAGCCGTCCGGTGGGGGAAAGCACCGAGCTGCCGAGGAGGAGCCGGCCGTGGCGGCCGCCTATTCTGCCGCGATGGTTGCCGATGGCCGTTGACCCATCCGCGGAGACTCTTCGCAGGCGGCGTGCGCCACGCGGATCCGGCGACCGGCTGCGTGATGAAATTCTCAATGCCGCAACCGAACTGCTGCTCGACGCCGGACATGCCAAGGCCGTGTCGATCCGCTCGGTGGCCGAACGTGTGGGCGTGACGCCGCCGTCGATCTATCTGCACTTTCACGACAAGGACGCGCTGCTGGATGCGGTGTGCGCACGCTATTTCGACAAGCTCGACGAGGAAATGCAGCGGGTGTCGGTGATGCAGACGGACACCGTCGAGGTGCTGCGTGCGCAGCTGTTGGCCTACGTTGGGTTCGCGACGGTGAACCCCGAGCTGTACCGGATTGCGACGATGGGTGAGTGGAGGTCGAACAGCGTCGTCGATGCCGCGCTCGCCGCGTCGGCGTTCGAGTACCTGTGTGCCACTGTCAGGGCACTGATGGGCGAGGGTGTGCTCCCGGCCGGTGACGCATCCGGCGTCGCCCTGGAATTGTGGAGCGCCGCGCACGGGGTGGCCGCGCTGTTGATCGCCAAGCCGCATCTGCCGTTCGGCAATGCCCAGGAGTTCACCGACCGGGTGCTGCGTGCGCTGTTTTCCGGACATGTGGTGACCGGACTCATCGGCCCGGATGCCACGCCGCGGCAGGT
>NZ_JBYCLA010000024.1:0-8126 GCF_057473665.1 Mycobacterium sp. TH-M25 | reverse complement strand
GGTTGTTGCGGCCGTTCGCGGCCGCGGTTCCGGAGGGCGGCTGACCGGCTCGGCGGGAAACGACGGTCTACAGACCACCGGTGCGGGCGGCGGGCGGCGGAAGGCCGGCTGCGTTGGGACCGTTGGGATCCTGTGTCAGGTCGACATCATGATCCAATTCAGGCAAGGCGGGGATCATCGCGCAAATGAAGCTCATCGCGAGCCCGCATTGCCCTTGAGTGGGTCCTGCGTGAGCAGGAGAGGACAGGCCGATAGCGGTGGCCGCCGTCGCCGCGAAGGCGGCCACCGTAGCTGCAATAGTGCGCATAGTGCTCCTCGTTAGGGTGTGCGTGCTGGCGGAGTGACAGCTCAGCGTTTAGTGCGGCGGAATCGGGGGTGCCGGGTTCACGCCGCGCAAAATCCACGCGTACCAGTTGATTGCATGCAGTAGTTCGTCGCTGACGTCGTAGTCGGGGGTGGGGTCTTCGTCCATGAGATGCAACTCCAATAGTTGGTGGTGGACATGGGGACGTTTTCAGCCGCGGCTGCGTCGGAGTTACTTGGGTTGGCCGTATACCGCCACTACAACGGTGCGGTTGAAGCTGTTGGCCGACCACACACCGATCTGAGTGTTGGCGCAGTTGGCCATGATCGCGAAAAGAGCTGGGTTGTAGACCCATTGATTGAGGATCTCCACGCCGCTGATTGCCAGAGCCGGGTTGATCGCCACCGTTTCGGCCGCGACTCCTTGGTAGCCGGCGTTGTTGGCCCGGTCTTGCGGCGTTGTCCCATCAGAACCGATGTCCCCGTCGAGGTTGCGGTTATTCAGCACGTCGTTTGTGTGCCACTGCGCAGCGCGCACCAATTGTGGGTTGACGCGGACGTCATTGGTGCACCCCGCTTGATGCTGCACGGTGTAGACGTTCGAGACCACACTGTCGTTGAGACGCTTGTTATTTGGGATGCCTGTGTTGTCGTCATTGTCGGCGCGAGCGGTCGCCGTTGTCAGCACCACAGCGGTCAACGCACCAATCGTCGTGATCGAACTCAGCACTCGATGCCGCACCATGCACTCCTTAACCTTGCTGCCGCTGCCCCACGGGACCGGCGATCCAATGCCCATCGGTGCCACATTTTCAAGCCTCAGACGGGGTCGAAATGTGAGATCAGCCAACGACCGTCGATGCGGTCGAGGGTGACGCGAACAGTCGATGCCGTCGATGTCGGCGCGTCATCCTTGATGACGACGCTCTGGTCGACGAATAACAGCACCACGGCGTGGTTGCTGCTGGCCTGCATCGAGGCGGCCGCTGGGACGGTGGCGACCGCCGAGATCTGTTTCTGTTTTGATCCAGGGATTACGACGTCTTTGGTCAACGCGGTGTAGGAGTCCAGGAATTGACCGGTCATGCGGCTTCGAGCGGCCGCGAGGTCTTTTTCGACGGTCTCGGGCCTATATGACAGCAGCGCGATTGTCCCGTCGGTGGCGGCGCGCACGGAGTCCGCTGCCGCCGAGGTGGCGCCACGTGCCGAGATGTCTTGCCATTTCACATATCCGGTGCCGGCGGCCAGGAGCGCCGCCAGCGCGGGAAGTACTGCGTAGGCCACCACTTTCGTCCAGCGTGGGTCGCGGTTCGCATCCGTCGAGGGATCATCGCCGTCAAACTGCGCGGTCGTTGCCGCCTCATCGTGGGTGTCCTCGTCAATCTCGTCGAGGTTGACCGTCGCGGTGTGTGACTCGTCGACGTCGAGGAGCGGCTCGGCATCTTTTGGAGCGCCGGGGCGGCGCCAGGTCGGCCGCCTCATGGCACGAACCCGACGTTAGACACTTTCACTTGATCGCCGACCTTCTGAACGTCGATGCGCATCCGCCATTCGCGCGGACCTTGGGCGTTCTCATCAGAGCTCGAGGTCTGGACGGACAGTGCGACCAGAGCACGGGCGGAGTCGGGATTTTCGGATTCCAACCCTGCTTCGGTGATCGTGCCGACCGTTTTCGCTTTGGCCTCTTTGAGCGCGTCGATGAACGGCTGTGAGCGTTTGGCGAAGTCGTCGTAGAACTCGCCGGTCGCCACGTCCAGGATGCGGTGTACGTCGGCGTCGGCGTTTTGCCAGTCGATCGTGGTCAAGTTGAGCGCACCCTGTTTGGCCACCTGCAGGAACAGCGCACCATGCGCCTGGGCCTGACGGGCCTGACTGAGGTGATATTGGGACCACCCCAGCAGTGCGGCGAGAACCGCGACGGCCGCCGATCCGACTGCCATCGCGCAACGGGTCGTCGACATGCGCTGGAATACATTCGATTTCGGTGCCTCGTCGACATCGTCAACGTCAGGCTCCGCCTGGGTGCCCTCACCCGCTTCGGTGATGTCGTTGTCCTCGAGATCTCCTGTGGCCTCAAGGACGCCAGTGTTACCGATGGCATCGACCGTGTCGTCGGTGTCGTCGTCCACCACGGATTTGGTGTCGGTTACTGTGGCCACCCCGTTCCTCCCTTCGAGTTGATCTATCGAGATGTCGTTCATCGGTCAGCTGCCCGGCGGAGTCAGCATTGCCTGCCAGGATTTGTTCTTCGGTCCGGATTGGGCCAAGTCAGACTGGGTGTATTGCTTGCCGTCGGGTCCGATATTGGGGCCGGTAGCCGGGTTGTACTGGGCGGCAGCAAGCGGTGGCGCGGCGCCCAGTCCTGCGCTGAGCGGGCCGGGTTTGGCGGCCGCTGGCGGCGGCGCCCCGGGTCCGAGATCAGGGACACCTTGACCGGTGTAGGTGGCGTTCGGGTCGCCCTTCCAGCGGTCGCCGTCGTTGAGCGGCACGTACGGTTTGTCGCTTTCACACTGCTTGACCGTCGGAGCGCGTTTCCCGGGCCGGGTTTCGCAGGGCGTATTGCGCGCGCCGCGGACTTCGGTGATCGGCGAGTCTTGCGGGATCCGGCAGTACAGATCTCCAGCAGGCCGCTCGGGCGCGTCCTCGAAGACGGGATTGCGCATTTGCTGGGCAGGTAGAAAGCCTGTGTTACACGGGGGCGGCAGGTTCAGGTTCAGGTTGAAGGCGAGGTACTGGCCTTTGTATTTCTGCTTGGAGTTTGTGTTGGCGACGAGCCCGGCGGATTCAGCCGAGATGAATTGGGGGAAGACCGCCAGAAGCTGCTCGACGTCGTTGTGGTAGGTCAGCGCGACCTGGCTTGGGGCAACCAAGTTTGCCAACAAGATGGGCAGCGTGGGTTCGAGCCGGTCGACGAGCGAACGTGCCTGTGCCAGTGCCGGTCCGCCCTTATCGAGGATGCCCGCGACGGATTGATCGTTGGTCTGCAGTTCACGGGTCACGGTGGCCAGATGCGCCGCCCATGCGTTGATTGCACTGGCGGACTTGGATTGTGAGTCCAGGATGGGCTGCACGTTGTCGATGACGTTGACCAGCGGGTCGAGGTTCGCGCGGGCGTCGATCGAGAGGTCGGTGACGCCTTTGACGAGCCGGGATAGCTCCGGGCCCAGACCGCCGACGGCGGTGTAGGACTCGTCGATGACCGTCTTGAGGTTGTCGCGCGGCACTGCCTGCAGCCCGGTGACCACGGTGTCGAGCACCCCGTTGATGTCGGTGGGCACCGATGTGTCTTTCTGGGCAATCACGTCGCCGTTCTTGAGCGGCGGCGCCCCGGCACTGCGCGGCAGCAACTCGACGTATTGTTCGCCGACCGCCGACTGGCTGTGCACTTCGGCCTTCAGGTCACGCGGGATCGGGGTGTTGGAATTGAGCGACAAGACCGCCGCTACTCCTGAGTCGGTTAGCTGGACCGACTCGACCCGTCCCACCTCGGTGCCGCGGTAGGTGACGTTGCTGCTGGGGTACAGGCCGCCGGCCTGCGACAACTGCACTGTCACTGTGTAGCGGCCGACGCCGAAGAACTTTGCCGGCAAGTTCATGAAGTGCAGACCCATCAGGGACAGCGCTGCCAGGGCGATCACGGTGAAGATCGCCAGCTGGATTCTCGCTTGTCGGTTCAAATGCACGTTATGGCCCCTGGTCGCCGTTGTAGGGAATCGAGATTGGGTTTTTCTGACCAAACGCGCCGGGATTCAGGCATGGGCTGGGGAACTGGCCGACGGTACGGCCCCATTGCAGCTCCAGCGCGGTGAGGTTGCATTCATATCTGGTGCCGGTGAACAGCCCGGCATCCAGACGGCTCAGTGTCAGGTCGATGATCGCCGTCAGGTTGGCGTAGTCACCGCGCTGCCATTTCTCGATGGTGTCGGTGGGGAACGGAATGGTCGGGATGAAGTGCAGGGCGCGATTCAGGCTGGGCCCGGCGTTGGCGAGCGATTCCAGCACGGGACCGACCTCTTTGAGTTCCTTGACGAGATTGTCTTTGCTCTTGCCGACGGTGTCCGCGGTCAGGGCACTGAACTTGCTGAGTTGATCGGCGGCTTCGACCAGGTTTCCGCGTTCGTCATTGAGCACGGCCAGCGCGTCGGGGATCGTCTTGATCGCTTTATCCAGAACGGGCCGTTGCGCAGCGAACTTGCCGGTCAGGTCATTGAGGCTGTCACTGGCGGCAATGATGTCGCCGGTTTGGTTGTTGAGGTTCGCGGCAAAGGTGTCCAGCTGTCCAACCAGGCTCCGCAGATCTTTCTCGCGACCATGGAAGGCGGTGCTCAGCGCTTCGACAATGTCGCCGACCTGGCCGACGCCGCCTCCGTTGAGCACCATTGAGACCGCTGCCAGCGTCTGCTCGGGTGTCGGGAATGCTGCCGAACGAGAGAGCGGGATCACGGAGTTGTTCACCAATTTGCCGTGGGGTGGTTCGTCTTTCGGGGGGGCGAGTTCGATGTGCTGGGATCCCAGAATCGTGGTCTGGCCGATCTTGGCTGTCGCGTTGGCGGGCAGGTCGACGTCTCGGTCGAGCTTCATGCTCACCAGCGCGTGCCAGCCTTGTAGCTCGATCTGGGTTACGTGGCCGACCATCACGTCGGCTACCCGCACCCGGGCGTTGGGCTGAATGTTGTTGACATCAGCCATTTGCACCTTGACGACGAATGCGCCCGGACCATTTCCCTGGGTGCCCGGCAGCGGCAGCGAGTTCACGCCGCGCCAACCGCATCCTGATAGCCCCGTCACTGCCGCTAGGAGCACAAGACTGAGGGTTATGCGGCTCCATCGGATGTTTGTCACGAGCCGCCTCCGGGGTGGACCATCATGCCGGACAGGCCGGCAGCGGGGTTGGTAGGCACGCTCGGGTTCATCGGAGGCGGTGCCTCAGCGGGAAGCAGAGATCCCGGGGGTGCTGCCGCCGGCTGCGCCGCGGGCGGCGGTGGTGCGGCGGGCGGCACGTAGTCGGGGCGCATCCAGTTCTCGCTGTAGGTGACTTCGTTGGGCCTCGCCTGAGCGCCGACGAACAGGTCTTCACCGAGCGGGAGGAAGTTGTATTGGCGGTTCTTCATGATGGGTGCCAGGTACTGCATGCACAGTTTGGAGGCTTGTTCGGCGCCCAGTCGGGACGCGGCTTGGATTGCGCCGCAGAGGAATTGCAGCGGGTTGGCGAAGTTGTTGATCTGCAGTGCGCCGGTCAACGCGCCGTTGGAGGGCTCGTAGATGTTGTACAGGTTCACCAACGTTGTCGGGGCGATGTGGAGGGTCTGCTTGATGTCGTCGAGGCTGTCGATGACCGCCTTGCTGATCGACGCCAATTTGTCCGATGTCGTGCCGACGGTCTCTTGGTTGTCGGCGATGAAACTTTGGACGTCTCCGACCACCGAATTGAGGTCGTGAACGGCCCGACTGACCTTGTTGGGATCGTCGGACAGCAGCGACGATGCGGCGGCCAGATTGGTGTTGAGCTGGCTGAGCAGACCGCTGCTGTCGTGCAGCGCTGACACCAGGACCGACAGGTTCTTGACGGTGCCGAAGATGTCCTTGCTGTGGTCGCCTAGAGCCGAAACCGCTTGGGACAGCTTGATGATCGTGTCGCGGATGTTGGCGCCCTGCCCACGCAGGTTGCTTGCACTGCTGTTGATGAGCTCGCCCAGTGTGCTGACGCCGCCAGGCTTGGTGGGCTGGAGCATGTCGGTGAGCCGCTCAAGCTGAGCACGCACTTCGTCCCATTCGACGGGCACCGCTGTGTGGTCCTGCGGAATGATCGTGCCGCTGGCCATGGTGGGGCCGCCTGTGTAGGGCGGGGTGAGTTGGATGGAGCGGCCGGTGACGAGCTGCGGTGACAGGATCGCGGCTTTGGCGTCGGCGGGGACCTTGTAGTGGCGGTCGAACCAGAATGTGATTTTCGCGCGCAGGGGCTGCGGCTCGATTGTCTGTATTTTGCCCACTGATACGCCGCGGATGCGCACGTCGTCGCCAACGAAGACGCCGTTGCTGTTGTCGAAATACGCGACCACGGTGGTGCGGTCCCCGAGGTCTGACGCGCGCATGACGGCCCACACTCCGGCTGCCAGAGTCAGCGTGAGTGCCGTCGCCAACACCAGGCGGGCATGGCGGACCGCCGCACCAGGTACCTGGCGCAGGTAGCTGATCCACGTTGTCATGAATGACCTCCCGGCCGCGGGGGCGGGCCGACGTCGACGTTGATGGGCGTGGGTGCTGGTGGCGGTATCGGAACGGCCGGACCTCCCGGGGGTGGGCCTCCAGGCGCCGGAGCCGGCGGCGGCTGCCGATAGGGGTAGCAGCCAGGCCCGGGTAGGGCCACGCCAGGCGCACCGCATGGGTGATCGGCGGGGTTGCCGGTGATCGCGTCAGGCAGCGAGGTGCGTGGAGGGCCGCCCTGACCGGTGCGGGGGTAGGGCATCGGCAGTGGCGGGGTTCCTGGCTGACCGGTTTGCGGGTCGGTGGCCTGCGAAGGCAGCAGGGTCGCCGGGTCCAGTCCTAGGTCGGAGAACGCCGAACTGATGAACGGTTGCAGGAATTGACCCGGCAGGACGTTGACGACGTAGGCGTTGAAGAACGGTCCGGATGCCAGAGACTCCCCTAGCGACATCGCGTAGGTGTTGAGTCCCTTGACGGCCTGCTGGATTCGCTCCTTGCGGTTGTCGACGATGGTCAGCACTCCGTTGAGCTTGTCCAGGGCCGGCTGCAGTTGCGCGCGGTTTTCGCTGATTAGCCCTTTGAGTTGCCGCGCCACCGCGGAGATGTTGGCGGTGATCTGGTCCAGCGCGGCGCTTTGGGTGCGCAGTTGCGCGAGCAAGGCGTTGGTGTCGCGGACCAGTCCGACGACCTGGTCGGAGCGCTTGGCCAGCACCCCGGTGGCTTTGGCGGCGTTGTCGAGCAGGCTGCGCAGTTGCGCGTCTCGGTTGTCGAGGGTTTGCGCGAAACGTGCCACACCTTGGACTGCGCTCTTCAGATCCGGTGGAGTGCCCGCAAACGTGTGCGCCACAGTGGCCAGCGAGTCGGACAGCAGACGGGTGTCGAGGCCGCTGATGGTCGTGGTCAAATCGCCAAGGGCATCGGGCAATTGGTAAGGCGACGTTGTCCGTTCCATCGGAATCGGCCCGGCCAGGCGCCCACCACCACGGGGCGTGATTTCAAGAATCTTCGCACCCAGAAGGCTTCTGGCCCTAATGGCGGCCTCGGTGAGTTCCCCGAGGCGGATGTTGCTGGCGACGTTGAATCCGACCAGCACGCCGGAGGGCTTCAGCGCGACGCTGGATACCTTGCCGACCGGGTAGCCCGATACCTCGACGGCGGCGCCGCTGAACAGACCGCCGGCATCGGCGAAGTAGGCGGAAAATTCTTTGCCCTGCTTCAAGAATGGCAGCTTTTGCCACTGCAGGGCCGCCATCACCAGCGCCGCTGTCACAACGATACCGATGGTCCCGATGATCAGCGGATTGCGTTGTGAAAGAGACTTTTTTATCTTCCGTTGGAAAGAAATCTTTTTCATTTCGGTGTGCACCGACCGCTCGGCTGACCAGCGATCTTGACGTAGACAGGTTGGCCGCCTTTGCCGTTCAGCTTCAAGATGACGTCGCAGAAGTAGAAGCTGAAGAAGTCACCGTACATGGCCTGCCGGTTGAGTGCCTTGTATTTGTCAGGTAGGACGTTGAGGAGGTTGTCGAAGTTGTCGTGATCGGTGAGCACAGTGCCCGAGACGCGGTCGGTTTCGTGCACGACCTTCTTCAGCGGGTCGCGTGACCGTGCCAGCAGAT
>NZ_JBYCLA010000023.1:0-8447 GCF_057473665.1 Mycobacterium sp. TH-M25 | reverse complement strand
CGACGACGGACGACCCTTCCGGCAGTCTCAACACTGACACCGCCCAGACCGGAAGCATGCCCGACGCCTCGCTACCACGCACCAACTCAGCCAACACCCGTTGAGCCCTCAACAGGTCTGGATTCACCTCCGATGACGACGCCCCCAAACCCCCCATCGCGGTACCCGACCCCGAGCCCCCCGCCACCAGCGGCCCAGGCGCAGCCAAACCACCACCACTAGCTGGCGCCGCGCCACCAGACGAGCCCTGACCAGCCGAGGCCGGCGTCGTCGACGTCCCACCACCGGTAGGCGCCCCACTGGCACCCGGCGCACTGTACGGAGCCAATGGCCCACCACCACCCATCGCCGCCGGCGGCATCATCGGCGCACCACTCACCGGACCACCGCCAGAGCTGCCACCCTGAACCGGGCCGCCAACACCGCCGTCCGGCACCGCATGCGGCGCGATCGGCACACCGGCCGGCCCACTGCCCACAGCCGGGGAACCCATCACCGGCTGCTGAGCCGCAACCGCCTGCTGAGGCGCTATTGACTGCTCTGCCACCGGCGGGGCCACCGCCCCCATCCCCGACGCCAAGCCCGATTGGAAACTCGACCCCGCATTCGCCATCGGTGACGCCGCAGACTGTGCAGGAGGCGCAGACGGCAACGACGAAGCCGGCGACGTCGGCATCGACGAGCCCAAACCCGAACCAGGATTCAACCCAGAGCCCAGACCCGAAAGCGCCGACCCGCCGCCACCAGCAGCCCCGCCGCCGCTACCCGAGGCGGCCCGACCCATCGAACCGCCGAGGGTCTGGGGCAGCGGCGAGATCGGCGAGGTAGCAGGTGCGGGCGTACTGTTCGGAGGAACACCCGGCGGCAGGTCCGTTCGTATATCGTGTGATGAACCGCTCGCATCAAGATCAGACGTCGGTGTCCCCGGGGGCAAATCGGTCTTTATGCCTTGTTGGGACTCAGCTTGGTATTGGCCATCGGTAGACCCCTCCGCATCTTCCCCGGGTGTCTCTTTGCCGTTTACGCCAGGGCCCGTCCTCTTGTCGTGGTGCGGATTCCCGTTCTGACCGTTCTGACCGTTCTGGCCGTCCGGGTCGGTAACGGGCCGGTCCGGTAGGGGCGCAGTGAAGTTCACACCTCGGACATACATGGTCGCGGATCCACCGCGTTTGGCTACCATGTCGTCCGCCTCGGTTAATGTGGATGCCAGGATCGCCTGTGCAGCAACGGTTTTACCGCTCCGCATTGCGGCTTGGTACTGCGGCTCTTTGTCCTCAATGAGAAGTCTGAGGTCATGTTGCAGTGAGCGAAGTTCGCCCGCCGCATTGCGGACCGCGTCTCCTGACTGCGTGTAAAGGTCGGCGTGGGTGTCCCACAGGTGGACGTTGGCGTTATGTTCTCCGAATTGCGCCGCGCCGGCTTGTCCTTGCAGCGCTTCTTTTAACCGCGGCCGGTGGACATTGCACGACCTGTCACCGGCGGTGCGCAGCGTCGAGGCTTGCTGCTCGTGGGCGTCAGCAACCCGGTCCAAAATCTCAGGACTGGGCCAACGCCCAGCCTTGACCGCTGTCGCGAATGCGCTGTCTCCTCCGGAATCGACTGCAGCCACGTCAGTTTCACCCCTGGTATCCGTTGCAGCGTGCCCACACTTGATCATCGGCGGCATTGGCGGCGGCGGCGGTCCAGTTGGTCGGGGGCTGCACCGCGCCCTTAGAAGGCTCCCGACTCAACGCCGCGCCCTGATCGCGCATCAGCTGTAGCGACTTGAGCATCGCCGCCCTCACGTCGGGATCGCCAGCCGGGTTGTCCCGCAACGCATCTGCGACGTAATTCGCTGCGGGTATGACATCGGCCGCGTGGTTCTGTGGGGTCGGGATCGCGGCGTAGGCCGCGGCGAAGCGCGTGCACAGATCGATGGTTTGGGCGCGCACAACCTCAGGTGCCGGCGGGGCCGGTGAGGACGGCGGGGTGGCCGTGGTGGGTCGCGACGCGAGATCAGCGCCGACTGCAACGCCGCCCACCCCGGCACCGAACACGCAGGCCACGAAAGCCGCAATTGTGGCGGCTCGCCGCACACCACGAGACTGGCGGCGGCCGGCAGGTGGGGGCTGATGCGGCGCAGGCGGCATCGGATACGGCACCGGCCGCGATGAACCGGCTATCGGCGGTGTCGATGACCACCCAGGTCCAGGTGTCATGTCCATACGCCCTCGATCGAGGAGATGCGCACTGCGTTATCGTCGTCGGCGCCCACCTCGATGCGGGTGGTGGCCGAGGCGGCGGTGACGAATCGGGTGGCTTTATCGTCTCGGTCGCTGGCCATCGTCGTGTGTTCACCAGGCCAGTGCGCGATAGCCGCGAGAACCGCTGCCGTGGCCGCATCATCAGGCGCAGCGGTCAATTCGGGGTAGGCCACTGCGGCGGGTACATCGGCCTGCCACGCGGCCATGGCCGCGCCCAAGCCCTCGGGATCGATGTGCGGAGTGTGCGTATCGCTCATTTTTGCCCGCCGCCGGCGTCATAGAAAAACTTTGAGTGGGCGACCGCAAGCTCCTCAGCCGCGGCCGCTCGATCGAGCCGCAGTTGCGCTGCGACCGCCGGCCAATCGGCCGTCGCAGCCAATAGGGCCGCGCTCATCGGGTCCAGCCCCGAAACATCGCCGCTAAACACCGGCCCGTCAACCGGCGGGTCGACGATTGCCCGCAGCGCGCCGTCATCGAGTGCCATTGCTTGACCTCACTGTTCAGTGATTGCGTTATTTGCTTCTTTTGTTCACGTATGGTGCGGCAATTCATCAATGAACACAGCACCTTCGGGGCAATCCTACCGCTGGTCACCGACATAAAACTGATATCTCGGTTAGTAGACTAGTCTACAGGTCGTGGTGTAGACATATCTACATGCACTTGGATCACTACACCGACAAAGAACGCCGGGCGCACGGCAAGAAACTGGCCCGGGTCCGAGCGGCGGCGGCCGAGGCGTCACGGATTGCGCAGATCATGGCCCAGTCCGCTCACAGCGAAGGCGTCTCCGAAACACGAATTGCCGAAGAACTCGGCGTGGACCGAATGACCGTGCGCCGATGGCTGGGCAAACGCTGACAACGCTGTGTCTCAAGAGAGGCGGCCGAACTACCCGCGGTTCGACGGGTGGACCCGAGCCGCCGCGATCTGCTCCAGTTCTTCCATGGACAGCAAGTAGTCGTCCGGGTGGAACCCCCGGCTGCGGCCGTCGAGGATGCGGCGGTATTCGGCGAGCATCCGCATGTAGGTGTCGAGCATCCGGTGGTGGGAGTTTCCGCCGTCGTTGTTGTCCAGCTGCGGCCGCAGTTCGCTCCAGCGGCCATCAGCCATCAGGTGCTCGACGTAGCTGGCCATGTGGTGCTCGAGCCCGTCGTTGTGGTCGAAGCCCCGGAACTCCAGCCCGTAGGCCGCGTCCTCGTCGAGGGTGGTCCCTTGCTTTTCCAGGCGCTGGATGCTGAAGGTGATCGAGCGGAACATGTCGAGGATGTCCAGTACGCGGCCGCAGTCGCGCTTGGACAGCTCAGGGCGGAACCCCGCAACTTCGTACCAGTACTCCTCGGTGAAGCCCGACTCGATCACGCGCGCACGCTCCAGTTGATCCTCCGCGTTCCCGTCAACGTCGTTGGAGTCCTCGGGTAGTACACGCGCGAGGATGCGGTGCAGCAGCGAGAGCACCTGCCGGTCAAAGATCCGCATGGTGTCCGGTGCCGGCAGGTCACCGTGCCTCTCCGGCGGCTGGTGTACGGGTACGACCGCGGCCATGAGCAGATCGCGGGCGTATTCGCTGAGCGTGACTCCTTCGGTGTCGGCCATCTCCTTGAGCTGATCGCGGATCCGGTCTTCCACGCGGATGTTCAAGACGGCCATACCGCCTCCCTTCGTAGTTGTGTATGACAGTGATTGTAGCATCGTCATACATCGTTATCCGTGTGACGCATTCCGGTGCGATCATCAGGGGATAGATGGCAACGTTGGACCACGGTCTCGTTTCTAAACAACCGAGAAGGTTCGTTTGCCCGACGATCTACTCATTCGCGCGCCGCAACAGGACCTGCGAAGCGAAACAGCTATCCTCACCCCGGTGAGAACTGGGAACGACGAGGACCTGGTCGACGGCGATGAGGCCGACGCTGACGTCCCAGAGCTGGAGACGATCAAGCGTGGCGCCATCCGCGACTACGTGTCCGGAAAGATGGTGCAGGCAACGCCCGAGGAACTCGAGGCGGTCCAAGTGATGAGCCGAAGGCTCGTCGAAGACTTCGGCTACCCGATCTCACACCTGCGCACCAGACCTCAATGGCGAGTAGCCACGTCTCCGAGCGAATCGAAGAAGTACCCGGTCGACATCACCATTTTTTCGTCTGACAAGCACACCGCCGAAAACGTAGTCCTAGTGGTCGAGTGCAAGAGGCGGAACCGCAAGGACGGCACCGAGCAGCTCAAACGCTACTTGGACATGTCGAACGCGGACCTGGGCATCTGGTTCAACGGTGAAGACCACTGGTATGTGCGCAAAGTATTCAGGAAAGACGGAACGCGCATATTTGAGACGCTGCCCAACATCCCCCGATATGGGCAACGGGTCGAAGACATCGGCCTGTACCGCAAGAAAGACCTCGTAAAGCCGAGCAACCTGCGTTCTGTCTTCCGAGACATTCGAAACCACCTCGCCGGCAACGCGCCCGGCATCACCCGAGACGAACCGCTCGCCCAAGAAGTCATCAATCTGCTCTTCTGCAAAATCTTCGACGAGATCAACTCCGGCGCCCGTGACATGGTTCAGTTCCGGTTCGGCCTCAACGAAGAACCACGGGACGTTTACAAGCGGATACTCGACCTGTTCGACAACGTCAAGATCGAGTATCCAGATGTCTTTGACGAGACCGACACGATCGACCTCGACGAAAACAGCGTCGCCTACGTCGTGGGTGAGTTGCAGGCATACAGCCTGCTACAGGCGGAACGAGACGCTATCGGCGAAGCGTTCGAAGTGTTCATCGGGCCCGCTCTGCGAGGCCCCGAGGGTCAGTTCTTCACTCCGCGCAACGTCGTGCGGGCGCTCGTCGAAATGGTTGACCCGAAGCCGGGCGAACTCATCATTGATCCCGCGTGTGGATCTGGTGGCTTCCTCACGGTCGCCCTGGAGCACGTTTGGGACGGCCTGGACATCGAGGCCAAGGACAAAGGCTGGTCAGCGGCCCTGTTGGAGCGTCGCAAGCGTGAGATCGCCACTCGAACGTTGAGAGGCATGGATAAAGATGCGTTCCTGGCCAAGTGCACGAAGGCGTACCTGGCCATCCTTGGGGACGGCCGCGGCGGCGTCTTCCGCGTCGACAGCAGCCTGCAACCCCCCGAGCAGTGGCCTGACCAGGTACGCGAGAAGGTCAAGCTCGGAACCTTCGACGTGATACTGACCAATCCACCGTTCGGTAAGAAGATCCGGGTGGTGGGCCGGCCAACCCTTGAGCAGTTCGACTTCGGTCATAAGTGGACAACGAACAAGAAAACCGGAGTCAAAGAACTCAGCGACGAGGTGCTTGGCGACTTCCCGCCGCAGCTGCTGTTCGTCGAGCGCTCATTGCAGCTACTCAAGGCGGGCGGTCGCCTCGGTATCGTGCTGCCTGAAAGCCTGTTCGGCAGCCCGTCCTACTCCTACGTTATCGACTGGCTCCAGTCGAAGGCAACAGTCCTTGCAATCGCGGCGATGCCCGAGCCACTGTTCAAGACGAGCGGTAAAGCTGGCACACACACAAAAGTCTGCATGGTCGTGCTCCGTAAGCGCGACCCGAAAAACAAGAGCGGCGACGAAGATCTCGTGTTCATGGCCGACGCAAAGTGGTGCGGTCACGACTCCCGTGGGAACCCCACATTTCGGCGCGAAGGCGACGAGGACGTCCTGCTTGACGACGTGCCGATCATCGCCGAGAACTACGTCAAGTTCAAGAATCTGGGTCTCGTTCCAGACGACCACCTCGGCTTCATGCAACCTCGATCCGAGCTCGCTGGAACAGTTTTCATCCCGAAGTACTACGACCCCGAGCTCACTGCCGATTTAGCGGCATTGGAATCAACGCATCACACTCCGGCTCTTCAGTCTTTCATCGACAAGGGCGAGATTGCGATAGCCACCGGCATCGAAGTCGGCAAGATGGCCTACGGCACAGGCCCGGTGCCCTTCATTCGAACCAGCGACCTCTCGAACTGGGAACTCAAGGCCGATCCGAAACACGGAGTTAGCGAGGAGCTGTTTAAGGCGCTACGCGCGAAGCACCCAGAGAAATTCGACGTCGCCGTTGGCGACATCCTGATGGTGCGTGACGGCACCTACCTGATCGGCACTACGGCGGTAGTCAGCCCACTGGACACCGAAATCCTCTACCAATCCCACGTCATGAAGATTCGGGTCGCCTCCGACAGCTCGATCGATCCCTGGCTCTTGTTCGCTGCTCTCAACTCGCCGATCGTCAAACGCCAGATCCGGGCCAAGCGCTTCACGCAAGACATCATCGACAGCCTCGGCAACCGCCTCGGTGAGGTCCGAATACCAGTGCCGCGCGACGAGAAAGAGTGCAAACGCATTTCGAAGGGCATCAAGTTGGCCATCAACCGGCGCGCGGAGCTCAGAGAGACGACGCGCCTGTTGACTATCGAGGTCGAAGGTGTGGACTCGGTACGCGAACTGAGCGCGCTTGAGGAAGCTACGTAAAGTCTGCCGTCTCGTTTCTAGAAGCCCTGGACGCAGGGCAACCAACTGGTCATACTTATGACTATGTCCGAAGTCAGCTCACTCGCCGAGGCGAAGGCGCATCTATCGGAACTGGTGGCCCGTGTCGGCGATCAGCACGAGCGGATCACGGTAACGGTGCATGGACGCCCTGCGGCGGTCCTTCTTGCCGTCGACGATCTGGAGTCACTCGAGGAAACTATTGCAGTGCTGTCCGATGCGGCGGCGCTCCGTGCCCTTGCCGAGGCCGATGCTGAGCTAGCCCGGGGGGAAGGGGAGAACCAGGACAGCCTTTCCGCAGCGATGCAAGCACGCCGAGCTAGGACGTGACCGGCCGACGATATGAGCTGATAATCGCTCCGACCGCGAAAAAACAACTGGCCGAACAACTTCCCGAATCGGTGGCGTTCGCTGCCTATGAGTTCATCATCGGTCCACTGCTTGCCAATCCCCACCGTGTGGGCAAGCAGCTCCGGCCACCGTTGCACGATCGCCATAGCGCACGCCGCGGCACCTACCGCGTGCTCTACAGAATTGACGACAAGCGTCAGCAAGTCACCGTTGTTGGGGTGTTCAGCCGCGCGGACGCATACCGTGCGCAATGACGACAGCGTCCGCGGTAGGGTCCGCGTGGGAGCCGCTCATACCGTTTTCGCCGACTGGCGGTTCGCAATCCGCTGTCCCAAAACTAAAGAATCGCGATACCCCCAGCGGCGACGATCTCCTTCCCAGTAGTCCCAGGTCGCGGCGTCTCGAATCTCGTCTCGCATCGCGTGTCTCGAATCCCCACTGTCGGTGGCCAATGAGACAGTGCGGATATGACGGCGACTCTGGGCTACGCCCGCGTCAGCACCACCGGCCAGGACCTCGCCGCCCAACTGTCCGCACTCACCGCCGCCGGCGTCGACGCCGACCGGATATTCACCGACAAACTCTCCGGCGCCGGCACCCCCCGCCCTGGCCTGGCCGCCATGCTCGACTATGCCCGCGATGGCGATACCGTCGTCGTCGCCGCGATCGACCGCCTTGGTCGATCTGTCGCGGAAGTCACCCGCACCATCTCAGGCCTCAGCGAGCGGCGAATTCTATTGCGCGCCATACGCGAAGGCATCGACACAGCGACACCGACCGGGCGAGCCATAGCCGCCATCATGGCCACCCTCGCCGAACTCGAACTCGAATTAGGTCGCGAGCGGCGCGCCGCATCACGCCAATCCCGACAGGCCCGCGGACTCCCCACCACGAAGCCGACCAAGCTCACTCCCGAACGCCAACAGCAGCTTCGTCGACTCGCTGCTACCGGTGAACCCGTGCCCGAACTCGCCAAAGCATTCGGGATCGGCCGGGCCACCGCTTACCGTTATCTAGCTGGACTTCAACCCCGGCAGAGTGCGCCCGATACCCTGGCGAAGTGACTCCGGACAACAACGGCATCCCCGCCGCCGAAGACGACACCGACAAGCTCGAACGCTTGTCTGCGGCGATACGTGCAATCGACATCGAAGTTCTGCTCTCCGAGGAAGCCTGGCGATAAATCCGCCCATTTTTGCCTATTTTTCGGTATCCTACGGGATTTCCCACATATCGCCGAAATTGTGTGTAGACGGCTGAGGCGGAACAGGCTGGACGCCTCGACCGAGCCTACGTCGGACTGGGCGATCGGCGTGACGGTCATCGACCAGGGAATGTACACGTTG